>NZ_VHOP01000075.1:0-12002 GCF_008704325.1 Acetobacter sp. DmW_125128
CGCCTCCTCTTCCTCGAAAGATTGAACGCGAGCGCATAGCCATCCAGCGAGAGACAACTCCCAATCTGCTCAAAACGCAGACTGGACGCCATCGCAAAAACCGTCAATCAAATCGCCAAAACCCAGAAATTACCGGCCAAGCACATCAATCAAGGGTTCTTCGATGCCTCCACGTAGCGCTCAGCCTGCCTAATACGGCTGAGGGTTTCACTCAGCTATGCGCCTGGCTGGGCGAGGATGACGGGGTACTGGCCGTTTTCGAGGCGACCGGTGCCTATCATCGTGGGCTTGAGCGATATCTCAGTTTGGCGGGGCGCCCCTTTATCAAGGTCAATCCGAAGCAAGCGCGACGATTTGCACAGGCTATCGGCCGACTGGCCAAAACTGACAGCGTTGATGCCAAAATGCTGGCACGCATGGGGGTGGTTCTTGATCTGACCCCACAAGGCATAGAAGGGGAAGATGTTCATGATCTCAGGGAGTTGCTGACAGCACGGCGCGCTTTGGTCAAAGATCAAATCACGGCAAAGACACGTCTCGCCACAGCGACCAACCCGTTGGTGAAAGACCAACTCTGCCGCCGGATCGATGACATCAACACCGATGTCAAAGCCCTGGATGAAGTCATTGCGCAGATCGCCAAACAGCGTGGAACCCTTGATGAGCGCATCAGGCACCTGATGACCATTCCGGGGATTGGCAGATTAACCGCGACCATCCTGGTGATCGATATGCCGGAACTTGGGCATCTCGACAGCAAAAAGATCGCCGCCTTGGCGGGGCTTGCGCCCATGACGCAACAGTCAGGCAAGTGGCAGGGTAAAGAGCGGATTATCGGTGGTCGGGCATCACTTCGGCGGGCAATCTACATGCCTGCACTGGTCGCCATTCGCTTCAATCATGATCTCCGCGACAAATATCAGCAGCTTGTGAATGCGGGAAAAGCGAAAAAGGTCGCCATCACCGCCGTCATGCGTCGCATCATTATTCTGGCAAATACGTTGCTGCGTGAAGGGCGTGATTGGCAGCCTAAACGACCTTGACCAAGACGGATACTCGACCGCATCTTCAGACCATGACACGCTTCATTGAGGAGCATCGGCAGATATATGGTGTCGGGTCAATTTGCAGGGTTCTGTCGATTGCACCATCTGCCTATTATGCTTATCGGGCGAGACAGAAAAATCGCTGTGTGTGCAACCAGAAAGACAAAGAGCTGTGTCATGAAATCCGCAGTGTCTGGAAGGATAATTTCTGCGTCTATGGAGCACGCAAGGTTTGGCATCAGCTCAAACGTGAAGGTCTGGATGTCGCCCGCTGCACGGTAGAGCGACTGATGCGTCAGATGGGACTGAAAGGCGTCATTCGTGGCAAGGGTGTCAGAACCACCCGGCCAGATCCGCAACGACCCTGTCCACAGGATCTGGTGCAGCGCCAGTTTCATGCACCAGCCCCCAACAGGCTCTGGGTTTCGGATTTCACTTACGTTTCCACATGGCAGGGCTTTGTGTATGTGTCCTTCATCATTGATGTATTTGCCCGCATGATTGTGGGGTGGTGAGTAGGCCCTAGGGCCAATCGACATTCAAGCGATCCAGATCATGGCTGCTGCGAGATGAATGAAGCCTGTGAAATGGATGGTTCTGCGATCGTAGCGTGTTGCGAAACGATGAAAATGTTTGAGGCGATTGAAGCATCGCTCGATACGGTTTCGGTCTTTGTAAAGAGTCTGGTCGTGCGGGATGAACACCTTGCGGTTCCGTTTTGACGGAATGACAGCCTCTGCATTCATGACAGCAATCTGTTCGCGGAACCCATTGCTGTCATAAGCCTTATCGGCGATTACCGCGCCCGCAGTCTGGCCTTCGAGCAATGCAGATGCCTGGGTGGTGTCATGAACCTGACCGCCTGTGATAATGAACCGTAACGGTCGCCCCAGGGCATCGGCCAGCATGTGGATCTTGGTGGTCAATCCACCTCGGGAACGCCCCAGCGCCTGATTTTGCGCCCCCCTTTTCCGGTCGTCGCGTGCTGGTGGGCGCGGACGATGGTGCTATCGATCATCAGATACGCGTTGTCTCGATCGGCGGTCAGCGCGGTGAATACCCGCTCCCACACGCCAGCGTGGCACCAGCGGCTGAAGCGCCGGTGGATCGTCTTCCAGTTTCCATAGCGTTCAGGCAGATCGCACCAGTGGGCACCAGATCGTAATACCCATAAACATCCGTTCACGAATAGACGGTTATCCGATCCAGTCCGCCCCGGATCACTCGCTTTCCCAGGCAACAAAACCCTGATCTACTCCCATTGCCCTGCGCTCAATTCGTATCGCTTGATCCCCATCGTCCGCTCCGCCCATCAACACGGAGACCTATGAATCAGCGATTAGCCTATTTGGGAATCCTGAATGTCGATTGGCCCTAGTCTATTCTTCAACATGGCCAAAATCATAGCTTCGAGTCTACTGAGTCCTCAAAGAAAAATCGTATCTGTTCACGAAAAACCCTATTTTTCAATTTATAAAAAACGGAACATCATCGAACAATTCTTCGCCAGCCCGAAGCAGTTCAAAGGCACTGCAACACTCTATGACAAGCTGGAATCAACCTTCATCACAGCAGTGCAACTCGTCTCCGTTATCATCGGAGATAACTGACGACACGCCCTAACGAATATGAAATCCGACCGGAATCCGCCCCACCATAGGTGTTGAAGCCGGTGCGACACAGTGCAACCCACGAGCAGCGGCCAGTGCTTGTGCATCCAGATCATCATAGCCAGTACTCTGCACCAGTCGAGTTGTAGCAATGGCTCCGTCTGCTGCCAAAGTGACCTCCACCACGCCTTCTCCTTCTTCGTGCAGATGCCGGGCCATGGGAGGATAATGCGTCTGCGGTGGGGAGCAAGTAAGCGTGCGTGCCCCGCTCCCGTTGGCTACATGAGCCACCGATGCCGCCGCTGGTTGCGCAGCAGCAGAGTTCTGTGCTGCAGGAGCCAACTGAATTTGACTGGCCGCAGTACGAGCAGAAGTGGAAACAGGAGGTGTCGCTACCTTCGGAGAATGCGAAGTCAAACTCGTCTTGGGTGTAGATGGTACTGCCGCCTTGCGAGGCATGGATATTTGAGAAGAGTGAGCTGAAGGCCGATGCTCATGTGCTGGAGCGGCCCGCTGTGTGGCAACAGGCGGAAAGATATTTGTCATGCGCGGCACGGGTGGTGTATCCGCTGGCATGGGAGGCGCTCCCAGCGAGGAAGCAAGCGCCTCGTCTGGCGGTGTTATCTCAGAGGACTGAGTGGCATAAAAGAGATTAGCCGTAGGAGGCACACTGAGTGGTTCTACCTGCTCAGGAGTAGGAACCAGTTCCTGAGGCGGGGTTACAGAAGTGAGGTTCGCAGCGCTGACGGGCTTGCTGACAGGAGATTCAAACACCATCTCCACAGCTTTCTGCCCCGGTGCTTTCGACGGATGCCATGGATGAAATGTCACTAGCAGGCAGGCTGTAATTACCCCGTGCCCGACGACTGCTGCCAGAAGGGCCAGATGCCACACCCGGCTAGTCCGGCTCTGTCGAGCAGAAAATACGCCCCCCTCTAACCGTGCACGCACGTCTGGCGTTAGTGCATCGTCATCCTGCCCTAGTCTGCCGTGCGGTTTCACCCGTCCGCGTTCCTTCATCCTTTGGTCCTGAACGGCCCATACCCACAACACAAGGCAGATACACCCAAGCACCCAAACAGCTGCGACGCCTTGCCACTTATGCCGACCTGCACGCGTGCCTGCCTGTTTTCTGCGTGGTCTGTGTGGGCTTTTTCCCGTGATTTTATACCTCTCGCCGCCGCCTTCAATCAGAAAGATCACTTTTGCGGCAGTCATACGTTTGACACAAATCCTCTCATAGATAAATAAAGCAAAGCCACGTCCCACCTTTGGTCCAACCCACCATGGCCCGCACAGACAGGAGTTCCGGCTGCTCTGATGGCCCGCACCACCCACCCGTTGCATACGCTGCTGAAATTGTCGCTGGTGGTGGTGACACTGGTAGGCTTTCTCAGCCTGCTCGCCCTTCAGAGCTTTGCGCAACCGGATGAACTGCCCCGCGCCACCATAGCCCGCCTTCTGGGCGTGGATATTGCAGCTTCCCTCTCCGCACCCGATGAAGTCTTGGATGCAACGTCCGCTGGCGCAGGGCAGAAGGGTTCTGGCCTTGCCTCGCCAGAAGGCGCGGTGGGCCTGCCCACCAGAGTGGGCCCGACCCAGCACCATCATATGATGGCCGCACATGCCCATCACATGGCAGCGGCCATTGCGGGTAAATCCACGCAGCCGCATTCCGGCCACCATCATGGGGTGGAGCAGTGCCCGCTTTGCCCGCTTCTTTCGCTGCCAGCGGCGCTCCCCGTGGCCTTATTACTGGTGCCCCCGCCCATTCTGCGGTGGATGCGGCGCGGCAGCAGCGCCTCCACCCCACGCGCACCGCCCAGCGTTCAGCTTGGCTTGCCGCCCTCACGTGGGCCTCCTGCCTGAACAAAGCTTCTTCGTGCCCTTTTGGCCTCATGACCGAAGAAAAAAGGGTTCTGCACGCTTTGTTTTCAGGATTGTTTTTATGATCACGCTTATCAACCGACGCCGCGTGCCGACGTGGGCGTGGGGCATTGCTGCGGTGTGCGCGGCCCCCACCATCTCCGCTGCGCTGGCGCAAACAACGGCTGCGCAGGTCAGCGCCAGCCAGAGCAACACGGCCTCTGGCAGTGCCGTTGTCACACTGCCCCGGCTGGATATCTCAACGGATGAGGAAGAGGAAACCTCCCTCTCCGATGCCCCACTGACAGCGTCCTCGCCCGATGCCAGCTCACAGCGCATGTCCCGGCTTTCCAGCCCGGATGTGTCCTCGCTGTTCCGTAACCAGCCGGGGTTCAGTTCCTATGGCGGCGGGCGGCTGGCCAACCTGCCCGTGCTGAACGGCATGGCGGATGATCGCGTCGCCACTATTGTGGATGGCGTGCGCATCTCTCCCGCCTGCCCCAACCACATGAACCCCACCCTCTCTTACATTGATCCAGACAGCGTGCAGACTGCCACCAGCATTGCGGGCCTGACCCCTGTCAGCAGCGGGGGCGACAGTCTGGGCGGCACCATTGATGTGGAACGGGCAGACCCACGCTTTGCCCGCAAGGGCAAAATTCTTGTGACAGGCCGGGTGCGCGGCACCTACCGCAGCAATGGCGGGGCCTACGGGGCTTCTGGTTCTGTCACAGTTGCCAATCATCTGCTCAGCATCAGCTATACGGGTTCTTATGATCAGTCCGGCAATTATCGGGGGGGGGCGGGCATGGGCACCGTGCACTCCACCAATTACCTGACCTATAATCACGCCGTAACGGTGGGCTTGCACAAGGACAACCATCTGGTGGCCATTACCGTGGGGCAGCAGGACACCCCGCGTGAGGGCTTTGCCAACCAGTATATGGACATGACCAACAACCGCTCCACTTTTGTAAACGGCAAATATACTGGCTCGTTTGACTGGGGCACGTTTGAAGCCCGCGGCTACTGGCAGCGCATTACCCACGCCATGAACATGCTGGCGGACAAGGGCGGCCATTCAGCCACCACCGGCATGCCCATGAACAATGACTCCCGTCTGGCGGGTTATTCGCTCAAGGCCACCATTCCGCTAGGGCATTTTCATACCCTCAAGCTGGGCAGCGGGTTTGACCATGTGGGACTGAATGACTGGTGGCCACCGCTGCAAGGCAGCATGATGATGGGGCCGGACACCTACCACAACATCAATAACGGCCACCGCGACCGGCTGGGCCACTATGCCGAGTGGGAAGCCCACTGGACGCCGCGCGTTTCTACCCTGCTGGGGTTCCGCAATGATCTGATCATGATGAACACGGGAGCCGTGGCTCCCTATTCCTGGACTGGCATGATGAACATGACGGATGCCATGGCGGCCCGCGCCTTCAACGCCCGCAACCGGGGGCGGACGGATGTGAACTTTGATGTCACCGCTATGGCCCGCTGGAAGGTAACAGACAGCTTTACGCTGGAAGGCGGCTACGCCCGTAAATCCCGCGCGCCCAACCTGTATGAACGCTATGCGTGGGGCCGTGGCACCATGTCTTCCAGCATGATCGGCTGGTTTGGCGATGGTAACGGCTATGTGGGCAACGTGGATCTGAAGTCAGAAATCGCTAACACGGCCAGCGTGACGCTGGACTGGCATGACCCCACTGCCGCCAACAGATGGGGCCTGACGGTGCAGCCCTATTACAGCTACGTGCGCAATTACATCAACGTGGTGCAGTTGAGCACCTTCTCCAACGGGCACCATCTGCTGCAATTTGCCAATCACAACGCTCAGACCTACGGCATTAACGCCTCTGGCCATTACACGTTGTGGGACACGGCGCAATATGGCAAGAGTGAAGTCACCGGTGTGCTCAACTGGGTGCGTGGGCAGGATGAGGTCACGCATTCCGGCCTGTACCACATGATGCCGCTTAACGGTACGGTGGCGGTGCATGAAACGGTGGGACACTGGACAGGCCGGGTGGAGATGAACTTTGTCAAACCCAAGGACACGGTGGACTGGCTACGTGGCGAACCCCGCACTGCAGGCTACGCCCTGCTGAACCTTGGCGGCAGCTACACGTGGAAGATGCTAACGCTGGATGCCGGAATTGATAACGTGCTCAACCAGCCCTACTATCTGCCGCTGGGTGGTCTCTCTCTGGGTGATACACGCTATATTGGCACCACTCGTGCTCTGCCGGGCATGGGTCGCTCCTTCAATATAAGCCTTTCCGCCACGTTTTAAGACCATACATTCTCTGCCTGCGCAGAAAGAGAGCCTACAGGCAGAGAGTGAAAGTGCCTTTATGGCGGTTACGCACCTCCCCGGTTCCAGTTCAACTTAAGACCTGATATTATGAGGACGCTGGCACCGGTGTGGTCTGTGCAATCAGATGGAGGGTTCGAAAAACTCTTATTTTGGTAAGGTTGGCTGGTATTTTTCGAGTTTTGGCATACTGATTGATGATTTCTGCGATGGCATCTGATCTGCGTTTTGAGCAAGGAGAAGGCTTCCTGCTCTGGACTGCTATGCTGTGGCACTGACCCGTTCCAGAAAGAGGAAACGTCGCATATTGTAGATGATATTGGTCAGCCCGATCCTCATGGTGGCCCGTATGATACCGACAGTTCGGATGAATAGTCCGGTCTGTGATTTCTGATCTGCAAAGACATGCTCAACGCGTGATCAGATCACGGACTTGCCTGCATCGGATCGCTGAATATGACGGAGTCATGGGTTGGGGCGCGGCTTCTTCCTGGGAACCTTCGAGACGAAACCCTCTTTATCTATGAAGTCTTCATTGGCTTTTGAATGATACGATTTATAACCAAAGAATGGGATGGCCAGATATGTTGCGGGTATACTCCTGTCAGAAAAATTCTGCCCAAAAATATTTGCGCAAATCATGTATTATAATAACATAAAAAATATTTGTAATTTAAGATGCCTTTTTGTAACAAAAACACGTTAGATAATGTGCACATATGGAAACAAGTAAGGGTCTTACGTCATGTCATTACGAGTCAGATTTGATCCTGAGTATGTTGGAGAACAAATCGGACAATTATGTTTTGAAGAAAATCGTAATGTACAAGAATTAGATTTATACTTAGCTGGCGCAGCTTATGCTGTATGTTTGTCTTTAGGAAAAGAAAAGCCTTGGAAACAAAAAGATTTTGTTAATATTGGTTTATCTATTGTTCGTTCCGGAACTAAAAGATTTCTTGATCTTACAGAAAAAAACATATTGGTAAACTCGGTTCCACAAGAAAATGATATGAAGTATATGAAAAATTATGTGGGAAAATAAAAAGTTTATTTTCTGTATTTTGATTGTTTCGAATTTTTCTGACTCCGATGCTTTTGCCAAAACTGTTAAAGATATCGTTGTAGGGAAAGTTATTATCCACCCTTTTGCACAAGATCAACTCGAGGTGGGTAGTAATATACATGGCAATCAGCACTCTTCTCCATCTGCTAGTGGCCCTCATATCCGTAACGGGGTAAGAATTAATATAGCTAATCAGGTCAAGATCGGTGCCATTTGGGACTTTGGGGCGGCTCCCGGTGGACAAATGCGTCTATTCGAAGGTGCTGCCAGCTATACTGGTTTGAAACATTTTCAATTTTCTGTCGGAGTGTTCAATCCGAGTTTTGGACTGTCATCAATGCAGCCCAGAGGTGATAGCATTTTTCCTGAACGGGCAAGCGTTGCAACAATTACCCGTGGACTTGCCGCCGGTGCAAATCGTCAGGCAGTGCAAGCGTTATTTTACGGAAATTACTATCATTTAGCCATTTCTGGAACGGCTGGGACAGCTGGCCCGGGAAAAGACGGTAATCAAAGAGCAATTGTTTTTAGATCTGTGATTCTACCGATACATACCCAAGAATTCCTTATGCATGTAGGTATATCAGGTGAGTGGGTTTTTCGACCGTCTCATAAAAATTCTATGGAAGAAGGTGTATCATTTTCAGATACACCTGAAAACGGCGATGGATTAAATGATAAATATATAAAGACAGGTAATATTCCAGCAAAGAGCTCTGGTGCTTTTGGTTTAGAGGGAGCTGTTGCATGGAAGAAACTATTAATAAGTAGCGAATACTATAATTTAATTGTTAATGAAAATAAAAACTCTAGAATAAACCGTCAAAATTTTTATGGATGGTATATTACTGCGGCATATACATTGGTTGGAAAGCCGCGAGCATGGAAACCCACATCTGCAAGTTTTGCTTCTCCATCATGTGATCAGAAAGTCTCTACCCTCTGCCATGCCATGGGAGTCATAGAACTGGCGACAAGGTTTTCTCAAATGGATTTAGAAAATAGTGATGTATCTGGGGGCAAGCAAAATATATGGAGCGTAAATATAAATTGGTATCCCTTGGATATCATACGAATTTCTTTGGATTATTCACACATAAAATATTACGAAAAAGAAAATTATCATAATTTCGATAGTATTTTATCAATGTTCCAAGTGTATTTTTAATTAAACTTAAGTATTTGTTGTGTAAATGGTTATAGGGGGCAGGTAGTGAAGCTGGAGGGTTCGAAAAACCCTCTGGTTTTAGGTCTCTCTCTGTGATTCCCTCTTTTGTGTGATGATTGGGGGGATGGCTCATGAAACAGTCTGGTTTTTTTGATGTTGAAGAGCGGCTTGCTCGGTTGAGTGGGCTTGGTGACCAACTTGAAGCATTTTCCCGGACTGTGGATTTTGAGGCGTTCCGCCCTGATCTGGAGCAGGCTCTGGCCTATTCAGACAGGAGCAAAGGCGGCCGTCCGCCGTTTGATCGTAAGCGGCCGCTTGAGACCGCCTTATGAGTGAGGATTGTGACTGGTAAGTTACCGTCGTTAACGACGTCGTTATTGACGTTGTTTGGGAGGTAGCTATGGCTCAAGAAATCCTGATTGGCGTTGAACGCCGTCGCCGCTGGTCGGATGAACGCAAGCTTGCGATACTGGCTGAAGTTGGTGTGGACGGGGCAAGTGTATCGGATGTGGCCCGTCGGCATGACCTGACCCGTCAACATCTTTACCAATGGCGGACGTCTTTCCGCCACAGACTGTCTTCCCCGGATCAGTCTGTGGCGTTTGTTCCTGTCGCTGCAGTGAAGACACCTGCTCTGGTCTCTGGCGATGATAATGAAGGGCTGGCCATTATGCTGCGTAATGGCCGCAGTATCAGGGTGAGTGGACATCCTGCAGAAGAGTTTCTGGCGAAGATCATCCGGATTGCCGAGACAGCATGATTGGCGTGGGCAACGGTGTGCGCGTCTATCTGGCCTGCGGGGTTACGGATATGCGCAAGGGGATATCGGGTCTGGCTGCACTGGCACAGGACGTGCTGCGTCAGAACCCGACATCGGGAGCGCTCTTTGCCTTTCGTGGTCGCCGTGGGGACAGGATCAAGCTTCTGATGTGGGACGGTCAGGGGTTCTGCCTTTATTACAAGGTGCTTGAGAAAGGACGTTTTCCATGGCCCTCGCCGGCAGATGGCGTTGCACGCCTGACAGCCGCACAGATGGCCATGCTGTGGGAAGGCATGGAGTGGAGACGACCTTCCTGGTCTGCGCCACCGTCTCGCGTGGCCTGATTTTTATGGCGTGATCGTGCAGAACCTTTTGTCTTTTATTGGGTTTTCTGCTATTTTTTCATAATGACGCATGCGCCCGCGGTCCTGCCTGATGATCCAGATATCCTGAGGGAAATGATTGTTTCCCTTCAGACTGAAGTGGCTCGGCTTTCCGCTTCAGCCCGTGCGTATGAAGCTCTTGTCCAGTCTCTCAAAATCCGGATCGCGCGTCTTCAGAAACAGAAATTCGGGGCCAGTTCAGAAAAGATAGACCGTGAGATTGAACAGCTCGAACTGCTTCTTGAAGATGTGAAAATCGCCATCGCGGCAGCCGATCCTTCTCCTGACATCAGGGAGCACGATGACAGCGATGGTGTGGTCTCTTCCCCCAGACGGCGCGGCAAACCAAAGGTTTCCGACACGACACCACGGGAGCGTATTGTTCTCGACCCGGGCGAGGCCTGTCCCACCTGTGGCGGTCGCCTACGCCTCGTTGGCGAAGATGTCACCGAAATACTGGACTTTATTGCGGCAAAACTGAAAGTTGTCGAAACGGCACGGCTGAAGAAATCCTGCCGTCATTGCGAAACAATGGTACAGCCTGAAGCACCGTCGCGCCCTGTCCCACGGGGCATGGCTGGCCCCGGGCTGCTGGCCCATATCCTGGTCTCAAAATTCGATGATCACATTCCGCTTTATCGTCAGAATGAGATCTTTTCCCGTCAGGGTGTGGACATTCCCCGTTCAACCCTGATCGACTGGTGTGGTCAGGCCGTTGCCGTTCTGCGTCCTCTCACAGATCTGATCCGTCAGGATGTCGTTGGGGCAGACCTGCTGCATGCCGATGATACACCCATCCAGGTTCTTGATTCCCGTCTGCGCCAGGCTGGTAAACCACGTGGTGTGAAGGAAGGGCGGATCTGGACCTATCTGCGCGATCCCCGCCCCTGGGGCGGGAGTGATCCGCCCGCCGTGGCCTACTGGTTCTCTCCCGATCGCAAGGGGATCAATCCCCAGACCCATCTGGCACAGTTCTGGGGCATTCTGCAGGCTGACGCCTACGCCGGGTTCAGGGATCTGTATAAACCAGACGCAACAGGAACCGTGCACGTGCGCGAAGCGGCCTGCTGGGCTCATCTCCGCCGGGCCTTCCATGATGTCTGGAAGGGCAGTGATTCGACAATCGCAAGGGAAGCACTTGAACAGATCGGAGAGCTCTACGATATCGAGCGCCAGATCACCGGACACCCGGCCCCGTATCGTCTGGCTGTCCGACAGGAACAAAGCCGCCCCCGTGTCACAGCATTCCACGCATGGTGCGAAACACAGCTCGCCCGTATCCCTGGAAAGGGGGAACTGGCAAAAGCGATCCGTTATGCGCTCAACCGGTGGAAGGCCTTTACCCTGTTCCTCGAAGATGGTCGTGTCGCCATCGACAACAATCCTGCCGAACGCGCCATACGGCCCGTATGCGTGGGGCGAAAAAATTATCTCTTTGCCGGATCCGACACCGGGGGCGACAACATCGCTGATGCCATGACGCTTATCGAAAGCGCAAAACTCTTCCGGCTTAATCCGCACGATTACCTCGCCGACGTCCTGGCCCGTATCAACGAGCACAAGATCAACCGGCTCCACGAACTGTTGCCATGGAACTGGAAACCCGTGAATACACTGCACAGACAGGCCGCATAATCAAGGCGGCCCAGAACGGCCCGTTACGGTTCACAGGAAAAGGCCGCATCTCAAGCCTATGCCACGCCATATCCAACGGTCCAATGCAGGGAAGTCGGTGATCCGCTCGCGTGTCGAGCATGTCTTTGCCGATCAGAAATCA
>NZ_VHOP01000076.1:0-2435 GCF_008704325.1 Acetobacter sp. DmW_125128
GCTATTCCCGCAAAACGGCGTGACGCGCCAGTCTCTTGCCCAAAATGGGCTTATCGGTGCCGGCATCTCGTTGAAAACCTCTGGGCTCGCCTCAAAGTGGCGCGCTGTCGCAACCAGATACGAAAAAACAGCAACATCGTTCCTCGCCGTCATCCACATCGCTGCCGCTGCAGACTGGATTAAGCCATAACAGGCCCTAATCATATAAAACTGGCGTAGCCCACCACATGGGATGAGGGTAGGGAGGACTATATGGTTTCCCTTTCTCCAAAAATAGTGGATTATCACCAAAAATCTATATATTATGTAGATAACAGGAGATAATCACATGTCTGGGACAGCGCAGATTAGCTTGAAGGTTGATCAGGATTTAAAGAAGGAAGCATATGATAAGCTGAAGAAGCTAGGTGTAAAGCCAAGTGAATTTTTCAGAGATATGCTGGAGTATGTTGTGAAAGAAAACAAACTCCCGGTTTCAAAAGAAATTATATCCGCCGATGATATGGAGTTGTTAATGCTGGCGAAAGAACGCATTAATGAAAAACGAGTGCGCGTCCAGTTTAATGACCTCTAAAAAAAGCGATATGAACATTGAATATGGGATTGAATTTTCTATATCCGCAAAGAAAGAATGGGATAGATTATCGGGCGATATAAAGAAGCAGTTCAAGAAGAAATTAGATAAATTACGTTATGATCCATATTCAGCACCAAGATTGAGAGGTGATCTACATGGATTGTTCAAGGTAAAGCTTAAATCATCTGGTTTTAGAATGGTTTATCAGGTCATAGATAATGAAATTATCATATTAATTCTTGGAATTGGTAAACGTAACAATGATGATATCTATACCTCAATGAAGAATATGAAGATATTTTAGGAGAGATAATACTCCCAACAATTTTTATTATTTTATTTTATGTTTATATGGAACATGACTTACATTAAGTTGATCATATAGTTTTTCACGCATATTTTTTATTTCATTAATAGCATTTTTTCTATCTTGCTTATTTATATTATTTTTCTCTAATATTTCCTTTTCATAGTATTCCAGTTTTAATTTATTTTTTTCATAATCTATTACTTCAGACCTTAATTGTTCAATTCTTTCTTCTACCTCTTCCTTTGTACAAATTTTATTCATTACTATAATTCCATCATTACCTCCGCGATTTTTCATGTATCCATCTAGTTCATATTCTAAATTGTCTATTTGTGCTTTTTTTCTGTCAATATTATATTCGTTACTTTTATAGTCTTCCTTGGATTTGAAAGCATTAGTTAGTGAATGTTTGCTTTCTAAATATAAATTAACCGAATTTTTTACTTTATAGTAATAACATTCAACATCTACAAATAATATTTTACATTTATCATAACACTCAACATTATGATCTTTTTCTATGAATTTTTCAAAATGTTTCTTTGAGGCAAGAAATTTTGGTAAGAGATCATCTTTATTTTTAAAAATTTCTGATGGATCATGTTTAGAATTATCATCTTCATTGTTAGAACTATCATCTTTATCTAATCCTTTTTTTATTTTATATAATATTTTAACGAAGTCCTCATATACACGAAGTCTACTAATGAATAAATCCAGATTGTATTTGTTAGATGCTATTTCTCTTTGTGTTCTAGCTACTTTATACGCAGCTAAAGCTATAAAACCTGTTATTGAAATAGGGCCAAATGTCTTTACTAAAAAATGCCAATCACGCCAATTATCAGGCGCTGAACAAGCAAATGAATATATAGTCATAAAAAAGCCCCCAAGAATTAACTGGAGGCTCTCTTATCAGAAATAATATTGTTAGTTAATAACCCCACTATGTATCAATCCAAGCAATACGGCGGTTAGCCCAATCTAGAATGAAGGTATAATAATTGCGACCCGGAGCACCATAATCAACAACATCAGAACCATTGGGAGGCCAGATAGCCAAATCCAGTTCCATCATGGCCGGATCAATAAAGTCAGCCTGCTGTTTGACCAGCTTGGCAATACTTTCATAGCTTATGGTTCCAGCATCACGTAGTTCTGCCCATCGTGCTCGTAATTCAGGAAGGAAGTGAGTATAAAACATCTGGAAGAAGTTCGTTCCAGCCCAATAAGATTGAGTATTCTGATTCATAATGAACCCCATTTTTTCGGGAGCAGATGTCTCAACGGTTGTATTAAATTGAATCCCCCATGTTTCATCCATGTCATAAGCGCATTGATGCCAGATCATGCCGTCCCATGTGGTCATGTTGAAGTTATTTTGTGGCCCATCTCCACTTCCTGCCACTTCACAAAATAGAATATAATCCAACCAAGATTGTAGATTGATATAGTAAGGATGTAGGGCCTGTTAGCGCTTGAAATTCTTCCCATATTGTAGGGATGGAAGAAGGAGACGGAACAGGCACTTTTACGGACGAGACATGG
>NZ_VHOP01000007.1:0-3328 GCF_008704325.1 Acetobacter sp. DmW_125128
TTTTTTTTTGTGATTGGGGAGAAATTATCTCCCGAATTAGGCGAAAGGCCGGTGCAGATAACACCGGCCTTTCAGCTTACCCGCCAGAGGAAGCTGGACGGGCTAGCTTTCCGAGGTGAACAATAACCCGTTTCCGGGGTTCCCCTCAAGAGAAGATGGCCTGTCCGAGTGAGGATTTACAGTGGCCGTCATTTCCAAATTCGTTCGTAACCGCGTTCCAGCCCTTCAGCATGAGATGAAGTCGCACCCGACGACCAAGCTCAAGTATCTGTTCAAGAGCAATGTTGAGGCGGCTTTTGAGAGTGGGGAGCTTCCAAAGCGTTACCACGGTTGGAAGGCAATTTTTCACGCTTTCATAGATATGATGGGGCCTGATGGTGCCCTGTATCCCTCACATGCAAAGATTGCAGAGAAGTCGGGTTCTTGTGTCCGGACAGTTTGGTCAGCTCTTAATGCTCTAGAGCGGATAGGTCTTATCCGTGTCACCGCTCGCTATACATACGATGCAGAGAAGGGAAAGAAGGTTCGAACCTCGAATGAGTATGAGGTCATGTTAACCGGAGCGCAGAAAGCAGCGGCAATGGTCGCTTGCACCGTTCGGAAAGCTCACGAAGCATCGAAACGACAGATGAAACAGCAGGCGAAAGCCGCCAAGAGTTTTTTCCACGACCTAACTGCAACCATTACGCACAAGACCCCTCTAAATATAAATAGAGGACTAGAAGCAGAGGATCGGATGCCTAAAATGAGCCATTGGGACACTATCGAATGGCTTAGACGAGGTGCCCAACCCACCTAACGGCAACCAAATCCACCTAACCGCAACGACCTAACGGCAACGAACGGGAAAGGTGTGTCCACCTGACTGCAACGGATGACGACAGGCCGTGACCAGTATGTTATCACCTCATATTTCAGTAGCCTGCTTTCATAAAGTGTATACTCACTACACCTTTTGCTCCGCAAAAGGACGTTCGGGCTACTAGGGAAAAAGAGGGTTGGAGGGTTCGCAGTCCCTGTCTCCCCCCTTCCTCTTTTTCCCCAGTAGCCGTTTTGGAGGTCTGCCCCATGTCGAACTTTGCGATCTTCCGGCTTGAGAAGCTTCATACTGACGCCCAGATCAAAGCCGCCTCAGCTCACATGCTTCGAGAGCGTGAGACCCCCAATGCCGATAGCGCCAGAGCCGACCAGAACCGGCGCATCATTGGGGCCGACCTCTCACCTTCTGACGCCGTGCAACGGCGGCTTGAAGGTGTAAAGGTGCGCTCAAATGCGGTGCGGGCATTGGAGGTTCTTGCCACCATGTCGCCAGATTGGGCCAAGACAGCGACACCGGAGCAGATTGACCAATGGGCCGCGACTTCTACGGACTGGCTGAAAGAGCAATTCGGGGCGGATAACGTGGTTAGCCTCACCCTGCACATGGACGAGACCACCCCGCATCTGACCGGGTTTGTCGTGCCCATGAAAGACGGGAAGCTGACGGCCAAGCAACTGGTTAGAGGCCCGGCTCACCTTCGGGAGATGCAGTCAGATTATGCCAAGCGTATGGAGCCTTTTGGTCTGACCCGTGGTGTGGCTGGCTCCAAAGCAAAGCATGAGAAGGTAAAGCGGTTTTATGGCGCTCTTGAGCATGAGACGCCGGAGATCACCAGTCCGACCATTGGCACGCCGCCTCTTTTGGGCCGGGAAGCATGGGCCAAGGCGCAAAACGAGCGCATCGCGGCCGAGCTGATGCACCCTCTTGAGCAACTGGCGGCAGAGGCCAAGCTCTCACCCATATACCGGACACAGGCGAACGCGGCGAAAGCCACAGCAGACAGTGAACGTCGGAAAAGAGAGGACGCCGAAAAGCGAGCAGCAGAAGCGGAAACGGTGGCTCAAGCCGCCATAGACCGGGCTAAAAGGACGGCGGTTACTCAAATTAAAAAGGCCGAAGCCGCACAGAAAGAGGCAGAAAGGCAAGAGCAGTCAGCCAGAGAGGAGCTTATATTACGGCGGCAGCAGTTGGACGCGGAACGTAAAGCCCGTGCAGATGAACTGCGGTCTATGGATCTTGTGTCCGTCATGCACGGGCTTGGCTTAAAGCCAGATCCAAAAGACCAGAAGCAGTGGAAGGACGAAGAAGGCCGGTTCCGCATCACCACAGAAGGCCGGAAGTTTTACGATCACAATGCCAGTAAGGGCGGCGGTGGCGCCATTGATCTGGTGATGCACGCAATGGGTTCCGACTATCAGGGCGCTTTGTCCTGGCTGGCGTCTATGTACGGGAAGGGTTTCACCGCTTCTGAGGTCAGGGCATCGGCATCAGGACAGGTTGAGAAGGCCACGAAGGAACGACCGGCATTTACTGCTCCGCCGCCACCGAATGACGCACAGCAGCAGAAAATCAGGGATTATCTGACCCAGCGCGGGATTAAGCCGCCTGAAAAATTGCCGTCAACTATCCGGATGGATAGTCGAGGAAATGTCGGCTTCCTGACTTTCACCGATTCCAAGACATGCGTGGGTATGGAATTGAAAGGCACAGACCCGGCCCGTCCTTTCACGGGTCTTGCTTTAGGAAGCAGCCGGGAAGGGAGTTTTCGGATGCCATCTGGTGTTCAGAAAGACAGAAAGCCTGATCTGGTTGTCACTGAAAGCGCCATAGATGCGTTGTCGTACATCCGACTGTCCGACACCAAACAGAATCACCCGAATGGAGTCATGGCCGTTTCTACGGCAGGTGTCAGGGCTACAGTGAACAAGAGAATCACAAACCTCTTGCCTCAAGTCGATCGTGTCGTGATCGCCTATGACAACGATGAAGCGGGCCGGTCATTTGGTGCCAAGTTAGGTCGGGCGATCAAAAATATTTTTCAGGGTGCGGTGCGACTTTTCCAGCTTCCGGCTGGCTGCAAAGATGTCAACGATTTGCTGCAATCGCAGCGTAAACCAAAACCAACAAGGGAAGCTGCCCCCGAACCTGATGACGTGTCAGACGATTACGACACCGGGTTGAGTATGTAAAAAAAACGGCAGAAAACAGGGGTTTTATGACTAAATCAGAAAATGCGTGGCGTATGATTGAAGCTCTAGGATTGGACGGCCTCACCCCGTCAGGGCTGCTGTCCTTCCTTATGGCCGCTAAAGCCAGCGATGTGGCCGAGAGTGCCGACCAGTGGGAAGAAGAAGCGCAGGTTTTTGCCGCGTCTCATCGTATCGAACTGGACGAGGACAAACTCAAAGACCGGTAAGGCTTGTTTTTTTTTGTGATTGGGGAGAAATTATCTCCCGAATTAGGCGAAAGGCCGGTGAAGATAACACCGGCCTTTCAGCTTACCCGCCA
>NZ_VHOP01000077.1:0-852 GCF_008704325.1 Acetobacter sp. DmW_125128
TAGGCTCAGGACCTATTAATTTATTGAACTGAGCGAGCGGTTGTGATTCAGAGGCTTACCGATGGAGGGTGGGCCTGTGAGTGATGTGTTTATGCTGTCCGAGAGGCAGATGGAGCGGATTGAGCCATTTTTCCCTCTGGCGCACGGAGTGCCACGCGTGGATGACCGGCGCGTTCTGAGCGGGATCGTTTATGTAATCCGTAACGGTCTGCAGTGGAAAGACGCTCCGAAAGCGTATGGTCCACACAAGACTTTGTATAATCGCTTCATCCGGTGGAGCCGCCTGGGTGTCTTTGACAGGATATTTGTCGCCCTGACAGAACAGGCTGGCCGTTCGAAGCGTTTGATGATCGATGCAACACACATCAAGGCACACCGGACATCGGCGTCGCTGCTCAAAAAGGGGCTTTTCCCCGCCATATCGGACGAACAAAAGGCGGCCTGAACTCAAAACTTCACGCCGTGTGCGATGATCAGGGCCGACCGGTCCGTCTACATCTGACTGCAGGGCAGGTCAGTGACTTCAGAGGCGCAGACGTGCTTCTGGCAGACCTCCCCGATGAGACAGAAGAAGTCATCGGGGACAGAGGCTACGACAGCAACCAGATCAGATTATCGCTTGCAGAACGCAATATCACAGCTTGTATTCCGCCGAAGAAGAACCGGAAATCAAAGCTACCTTACAATTGGCATCTGTATAAAAAGCGCCACCTCATCGAAAACATGTTCGCAAAACTGAAGGACTGGCGACGTGTTGCGACCCGATATGACCGGTGCGCTCATACCTTCATGTCTGCAATCCATATCGCAGCAAGCGTCATCTTCTATCTCAAAGAATGAGTCCTGAGCCTA
>NZ_VHOP01000078.1:0-872 GCF_008704325.1 Acetobacter sp. DmW_125128
CTAGGGCGTGTCGTCAGTTAAGCCCTGAGAGTGGCACGTGAGGGTTGTACTTTGTGTCTGCGTGTGCTGACTGTTTTTCCCGTTTTTTTGGGGAGACAGACAGATGCGGCGCTATAGTTTACGCGATGACCAGTGGGAGCGGATAAAGGATCTTCTTCCTGGTCGAGAAGGCTATGTCGGCGGCACTGCGGTGAACAACCGTCTGTTCGTGGAGGCGGTGCTGTATCGCTATCGTGCGGGTATTCCATGGCGCGACCTTCCTGCCCGTTTCGGTGACTGGAAAAACGTGCACCGGCGTCTGCGCCGCTGGTGTGAAAGCGGCGTCATCGAACGGATATTTCGTTATCTGGCCGCTGATTACGACAACGAATACATGATGATCGACAGCACAATTGTCCGAGCGCATCAGCATAGTGCCGGAGCTCTCAAAAAAGGGGCACGGATCAGGCCATCGGACGATCACGAGGCGGGCTAACTACAAAGATCCATGCCATCTGCGACGCTCTGGGCAATCCAGTGGAACTCGGTATCACACCGGGACAGGATGCCGATATCACCCAGGCAGAACCACTTCTGGAAAACATCGACCCGGATGCTTTCCTTGCTGACAAGGCGTATGACGCGGACAGGTTGATCGATCGGCTGATACAGTGCGGGATTACCCCGGTCATCCCGCCAAAACGCAACAGAACGACACGACGGAAAACCGATTTTTCTCTCTACCGCGAACGGAACCTTGTTGAGAGGTTCTTCAATAAACTCAAGCAGTTTCGCGCTATCGCAACCCGCTACGATAAACTGAAATCGACCTTCCTCGCAGCCGTTCAGTTCGCCTCAGTCATCATCCTGCTTAACTGACGACACGCCGTAGA
>NZ_VHOP01000079.1:0-3375 GCF_008704325.1 Acetobacter sp. DmW_125128
TCTGGCTGAGTCGTGATCGTAGGAGATCATACGATGCAGACGATAAGGGATATGTTTCCCCCTTCGCTCGGCACAACCGGGAGGACCGAGGGCACCATGCTTGAACCAACACGCTTTCCACGTGTCGAGCGTTACCGAGAGGAATTAGCAAATCTGACGTTTGAGCCAGTTTCTGCGGATATGACGTCTTTCTACAAGGTCCTGATCCGGGACGCGATGTGCGTCATGAGCGAACTTGATAGGCCAGATCGCAGTCAGATAGCCGAAATAAGCTCTCTTACAACCCTACTTATTGAGGCATGCGTACCGGTGGAAATTTTCATGGATTTTCTTCAACGCCTTCATGAGGAACTGGATGAACCAATCCGCCCTACGGAAGGAGATGAATGATGCCCGTCACCGACCCTTATCTCTATCCTGGCACGGAAGTTCTCGTGAACAAGAAGGGCTATCAGAATGCTGAACGCCTTCGCATTTTTGAAACAACCCGGTATCTCAGCCGTGCGATAACCATGCCCACGGATACCAACTCGACGTCCGCCCTTAAGGATTTGCATCACCATCTCTTTCAGGATGTCTACGACTGGGCGGGGCAATACCGGACCTGCGACCTCGCTGTTGATGGTCGGAAAGGTCTCCATCCCGACCGGATTTCCCAGTCAGTTCAAGGCGTATTCCAAAACCTGAAAGCCAATAATGGTTTGCGGGATCTCTCTTCCGACCGTTTTGCGCGGGGAGCTGCCACCCATATTGCCGCTTTGGATAAAATCCTGCCTTTTCGGCAAGGAAACCAGCAGGTCATCCTGCTTCATCTCTCACATCTTGCTCGGAACGCCGGTCATAATTTTGACCTCAGCCAACTCGATCACGATCAATGGAACAGAGCCAGCGGCAAAGCGGCAGTCAATGACGAGCGTCTTATGATGCATGCCATCGCGACGTTATTTAAGTCTGGGCGAACAATGACGCCCGACCAGGCGCGTCGGGAAGCTCTGTCGCTCCGTGAACCAACACGCCAGGAACTGCAATCCGGGATTGATGCGGACAACAGAACACTGAACGCAGGCCAGGCAGATAGTGCCACGTTGAAAGAACTCAGGGGCTTACGGGGAGAACTGAAAGCTTTGGAAAGCGACACGCAGGTTGGCGCCGTTCTGCGTCATATCGATCAAGCCCAAAAGGCGGGCATTGAAAAGCTGACCGTTCTCCCCGGCCGCGACGGTTCTGCGCGTGACGCCATTTATGCCCTCGGGCGGGCTGCCGTGCGTAGTCTTGACTTGCAGGACGATCAACGAGCAGTGCAAGGTATGAGTGCCGAACAGACACGATCACCTGCATCGTGGTTCAATCGGGCCAGCCAGAAACTTTCTGGGCCGGAAGAAACACCCCCTCAGCCAAATAGCCCAAAATCACGTGGCCCGCAGTTTGGCTAGTTCCTGCTGAACCTAATCAGGCCGATGGCGTCTGATCACACGTTCTGCGTGATCTATCGCACGCTCCAGTTCCTCATAATTGATGGGAGCAAACGTGGGCGCCGGCTCTACCGGCCGGATGTTCACGTTCTCATCTGGAGGACAGGTTTCCTGACTTTCTTTTTTTCTCGGTCGCCCACGTTTTCTGCCTGGTTGGGGTCTTTTAGGGGGCCTGACAATCTCGCGAAGAGGTTCCAGATCTTTCAGGGCGAACAGACGTCGCGCCGCGCGATGTGTGACTTCAACAATCAGCCCCATTTCCAGAAAACGTTCCAGATAGATGTAGGCAGCTTTGAGCGACAGGCCGAGCTCAGCTGAGAGGCGTGTTGCCGAGACCACTGGATAGGCTGCGAGAAGGTCTACCACCTTGTCAGCGCGCGAGGTGCGACGTTGGCCACCCGATTTTGATCTGGCCTGACGCCAGCTTTGTTCCAGAGTCCGTGTGCGGTCCTCAACGGCCGCGATTTCTTCATTCAGACAGTTCAGGAAAAAAGGGAGCCATGCAGTTGGGCTCCAAGGTGCTTCCGGTACGAAGGATCTGGCTCCAACAAGGGGAAGCGGAAAATGAAGAACATTGGTCAGGCGCCAGTGACGGATCAAAGCGGCGCGCATCGGGGCACGAGCATGTCCTGCTTCTATCCAGGCATGAAAGGCTCGGGCGGAGCCAAGAAGAGGGCCTAATCTGACACTATGCTTGCTGAGCCAACCTGAAGCCTCTTCTATCGCGTTGCGTTGCGTATCTGTTGGCCTAACCAACCACTGATATTGCTCAAACGCAGCGTGGAGAGCGTCCACAGACGTTCCGCGTTCATAAATATCACATCCGAGTGGTACTGATCTCAAACCTTCCAGTTCCGCCGCCAACCGCCACGGATCTATGAGATGGCCATCGACTGCTGCACAGGCTCTTGCAGCTTCCAGCTGCTCCCGAAACAGGATTGCAGGGAGGAGAGGATGATGATGCAGGCGCTGATCAAGTCTGCCGAAAGCCAGTGCCGTCTGGGTGAGGCTTTCGTATAACTTTCCGTCAGAAGATTGAACTGAGGCTGTCCGGAACATGCTCAGACGCGGCGGGTTGCATCGTCGTAAACCTCATTGGCATCCCTGCGTCCAATCGCAACAACCAGCACTATGAGTTTCCCCTCATGAACCTGATACACCAGCCGATATCCGGAAGCTCGACGTTTGATTTTATAGCAGCTCACAGATCGTCCAATGAAACCGGAATAGACGGTTCAGGCGAGGCAAGACGCTCTCGAACGACGGGAAGAAGCTCCAGACCGTCATCCGATACAACAGTGCGCCGGACAGGGAGCTTGCCAGTAGCGACGACATATTCAACGGTCTGGCGGATAAGATCTGAGGATGTCACGCCGAGTTCTGACAGACGATCGTATGCAGCTTTCTTCAGACTGTCATCGATGCGCAGGTTAATTGAAGCCATGATGTGTCCTCCAACAAACACATCACCTGTTTGTGCCTTTACGTTTGTAAAGGCAACTTAATAAGAACTGTGACCAGGTTGTTCCCATGAAAAACGACAGGTACCGCCCTGATCAGAGACCATTGTGAGATTATCTCTGGAGATCATACAGCCTATATCCCATTTGTAACGCCAGAATCTCGAAAACTACGTAAACAGGGGATTTCATGAAGGCATCAGACGGCCACCCGCTCGGATTATCAGCGAGGTTTTAATTGGCTTTTAAGCGATAGGCCGTCTGTCCCATCTGTGCCCCCGTGAGCGCGTTACAGCAGATTGATGCCTCACACGGGAGCGTACACTCATGATGGCTAGCACATAAAGTCGCATAAACAGTGAATTGCCCCGGGTTTTGTGGAGACAGAACGACCCGAGAGGTAAGAAGAATTCATGAGCAACAAATCGAAGCGTTTTCCGCCT
>NZ_VHOP01000080.1:0-1968 GCF_008704325.1 Acetobacter sp. DmW_125128
ACATTTACACCAGAAACATACCCTTTACTGCCAACAACAAGCGTACCTTCCTTGTCCCCAGTAATCTTAATATCCGTCGCAAAAGCACCATCTGAAACTTGCAGACTTCCGCCTGCTGTCATTGTGACGTCTGTGAGGTTGGCAGACTGAACCGCACCGATAGATGCGCCAGAATTTACCGTAACAGAAGAACCTGACCCTCCCATAAAAAGAACATTGGCACCCGTATCTGCTGTTAAAGCGGATACAGCGCCACCGTCAGTTTCATATGTAGCGCCGTTCTGGACAGTTACGTCCTGCACATTACCCGCATAGCTTGCGGCATGCCCCTTACTTTCTATAGTAAGGTTTGTAATTGTTGCTGTATTTTCTAGATTTCCACCACTTTGAACCGTTACGCTGTTCAGGCTTCCCCCAGCATTCTCCAAGAGGCCACCTTCTTCCACAACAGCACTTTGCATTGTGGACAGATTCTGCACTTCCCCCTGATCCGTCACACTGGATATGTTGCCAAGATTTGTAACTGAACCCACACTTTGAACGGTCAGACCTACAATAGTATCCATTACTGTAAGTGATTGACCGCTCGTCACAATAACGTTGGAAGAAGTATTATTATCTTCAGACACAAATATACCCTCTCTAGACACTTCATATCTAAATGAATGTTATTCATACATTAACTAAAATGATACAGCACATTTTTTAGATTATTACCAACATCATTTCGACATCTCTGATCGTTTGTTCTATTGTAACCAGACATATACATTCAGATTGATGCGATCTATTCGTGTGCACGATCATGCCATCATCTCTGAAAGCACTCATACGAAGCTCATTTGACTGCTCGTTGTCCGCTCACTGGCCCTCTTTTTGCCACGCGAGCTCTACGCTATCTCACTGGAAAGCAAAGCGGGGTTCCATCGGTGCTTACGGATCACACGGTGGACGCCCATTTTATACTTTTGTCTGAATAGGTCAGTGCCTTGTTCAGATCCGGACAGAACGCCTTAGTCCGAGAAAACGCTTCAAGTTGGTCACCGAGCTCGCCCAGCCGAGCAGGCCGCTCTATCAACATCAAAGAAACCAGGCTACCTCATGAGCCACCCCTCCAGTCATGACACGAGCGAAGGAATCATAGAGAGAGGCCCAAAACCAGAGGCTTTTTCGAACTATCCAACTGATACATGATAGTTTCCTTCACTGACATTCAACTCCTCAGCATCCTTACAGGATCATAAGGAACCGTACACACCACCAGTTCTCAGTGAAAATCACCAAATAGGTTTTCTAATTTATATAGGCTGTAGCAAACAATGACTGGTATTATGACAGCGCATGAATGGCTGCACTAATTTTAGCGATGACCTGCTGTGACGTAATCAGGCGTGTACACTCAAACTGACGTGGTGTATTGGCATGACGAGGGCACCAGAGAAAATCATGATGATCAAAGCGTTCTCGCTCATCATTCCAACAGGAATTACATGTATGCCAATTGATAATACGGTAAGGAGTATGAAACTCATTGATAGGATGAGTAAAGCCGGAGATCATAACCACAGGCGTACCCGCAGCCCACGCTAGCCACGCAAGACCTGAACTGAGGCCGATGAAGAACTCAGCATGTCGTAACCAACGTGCACGTTCTGTTAAGGGGCGATTGCCTGTTTGATCCTCTGCCCCATAAGGAATATGATTCCAGACAATAGCTGTGCCATGTACAGGTTTTTGATCAATACAGATAACCCGGTAGCCCTGCTTTTTAAGATAGGCAACAATCTCCATCCATCCAGTGGGATTGTTCCAGTATTTACACTGAGTGCTGGCCTGCACAGCAATACAGACATATTTTTCGGCTATCGGGCGTGTTTCATCAGACAAAGCAAGTTTGGGTGCTTCTTCCGCAGGATCAACACCTAGAATATACGCGGCAGTGCGATGAAGACCCACCAACCGAAAATC
>NZ_VHOP01000081.1:0-4305 GCF_008704325.1 Acetobacter sp. DmW_125128
GGTAACGCAGAACTTCCATTGGGTGATTATCTATCCAATGGCAAAATGGGCATTCTGTCTCTCACTGTGCGTGCTGCTGGTCCTTATATTGTCAGCGCCACGCAGGCTGTTCAGTCTGCCTCAAAATCAGCGTAATAATACGCTTGATTTAAACTGATTGTAGGCTCTCCCTTTTTGAGGGGGAGCCTATTTTTTATTGTTATGTTGTTTCTGTAATGATCATGCTTTTTGTGGGGTGAAGTAATCAAGGGAACATGGAAAGAGCCACGTTAGGGGTGTGCAGGTTTGTTGTAGCCTGACAATTCTGGGAGGCTGGCTTCGTTGTGAGTAAAAGAGAAAGTCGCTTGATTTCCTGACGGGCAGAGTCTTGTGCAGCTTTATGCTCTTGTTTCCATTGTTCAATGCGCTTTTGCCGGGTCTGTGCCATGTTTTCGAACCTCTGGTCGAGCCATGGTGTCAGTTTCTGAGAGTCCGCCATAGCTGAGAATTCAGTATCGTGGTTCTTTTTGAACTGTTCCAGTGTTGTCTGGTCTTTTTCGCTCAGAACTACACGAATTGGGTTTGGTAGTTCCGGGCGTAGCCCGACGACATGAAGTAAAGCTTCCACTATGAAACGCAGTACCTCCAGGAATTCATAGAAGAGCGTATCCGCTATTTTTTCCAGTTTCTGGGCTTTCCCAGTCATGCGATGCCAGCGGTTTTTCTCGGCGTCACGCCATTCCTGCTTTGCCGAGTTGTAGCGGTCAAAGCTTTTCCTGAGCTGCTTCTGATAGGGAACAAGCTGCCTGCGCCATGTTGTTAGAGTTTTGTCTTTGTCCTGAGGCTTCCAATTTATTTCCGGAGCCTTCTGATCAAGAATGGCTTGTTGTTCTGCAATTTCTTTTTTGATTTTCTGACGGAAACGTAACTCGTCGACACTCATAATATGAACAGGAAATTCTGGCCGAAATTGTTTGGTAGATGGGATGTCAACGTCAGACATACGTTGGAGCCAGAACTGTCTTTGCCACACCTTCATTTTGGGGCGTTTTATAACGGGTCGTTTTGGTGTGGGTGATTGTGTGCAAGAGGCTTTGGGTATGGGGAATTCATCGTAAAAATTTTCTGGGGTCCGGCGGAAGGGTAAACGCGTATTTTTTATATCAGTCTCAGGTTTACTGGCAGACTGTAGCTTTTCTTCTGCAAGCATTTTTCTGAAATCAGCCATCCTGACTTTTGTCAGGCGGGTAAAGCTGCCGATCAGTGTTCCATTGTGATCTTCAATGATATGCGCTCCCGGTCTTTGTTCGGCACGATCCCCTGCACGCATGCTGAGATTATGTTCGTTCAATGCGTCCCGGAATGCTTTCAAGTCCTCTGAGCGTGACCACAGGGTGCAGACCAGTTTTTTGAGAGCTGGAAGGTCAAGCTCCTGTCGTTCGGTGATGCGTCGCGCTTGCGATGTGTAGGCAGAGCGGGGTTTTGCATCATGAGAAACAGGAATGAGCGCTTCAACCTGTTCTGCTTCATAGTGATGGCCTTCCGTACGCAGGGCTTTTGCAATAGCCCTGTCATGCCGACCGGCGACCAGGCGATGCCCCAGCCGGATTTCTTCAAGCCGGGCGATTTTTTCCATGCGCATCCATGTAAATCGACTGTCCAGGATGCAATTCTGTTGCCATTCTGGCAGAATGAGATGCCCATGGGTGGTTCCGTCTTTCTGGTGGATCACAAGGGTGAGGTGTTCTGGGTCAGCCTTGAGTTCGTCACAGAGACGGTGGACAAAATCGGAAAGCTGATCGTCAGTCATGGCCTCATCTGGATTGAAGGCAATATGGCGGAGGCCATATTTCAGCCCTTCACGATGGGCTTCGCGCATCTGGTCACGCATAAGCCAGTCTGATCCTGCCAGAACCCGGATAGCTTCATTTTTTGCACCACGCAGAACATGGCGGGTCAAAGCGCCTGCACCGCTTTTTGTTCTGATCCGGCTTTCCTTGACGATCATGACGCATGCCCTGGACAGTCAGTGCCGGGTCACGACAGCCGTCTCGCACCTGCGATGGGCTGATCGCGGGGAGCGTTTTTTGCGAGAGGGAGAGAGAAGCTGGTCAAGTCGTGTGATCAGGGGTTCAATGTCATCCAGCACACTGCCACACTGGATGGCATCCCCGCAGTTGGCAGAACGGGCAAGCTGATTGAGGTTGTTGCCGACACGGGCAAGCTGATAACGTATCCCACGTAGTTCATCGGGAACGTGTGGCCCATCATGCTTGGCCAGTTCCGCACTGGTGAGGAGACACCGTATCCAGTCGGAGGTCGTGGCATGGCCACGGGAGCGGGCAAGATGAGTCCAGCACACAAGTTCTTCGGGGGATGCGCGGACGGAGAGGCGGGAAGTTCGAGTGATTGGCATAACGAGGTTCTCCTAAAAGAGGGGGTTAACGGGGGAGATTTCTCCCCCTTACCAGCTTGTCGAATGCACCCCTTGGGTAGCCATTTGACACTGCTGGCTCCTTTTAAAGATAACCTAGTCAGACACCCGATTTCCGAACTTTCTTTTTATGCAAACAAGACTGTCACCATAAGGCTTTCAGAAGGGCATAATGCATTCGGGCGGATAGGTGAGTGCTTCAATGACCTGCTTGAGATTGGCAACTTCAATCCCGCTTGTGTAGTTCATGGTCCCTTGCGATTTGTGGGATGCTTCATGGCCCAGAACGGTGTCGATCCACAATTCTCTGATGTGGGCTTCCTGATTTCTGAGCTTGGTGGAAACTGTATGGCGGAAGGAATGAAACGTCACATCTTCAGGGATGCCGATACGCTTTTTATGCTTTGAGAAAGAACGGGCAAAGTTATCGCCTCGTTCACCTGATGCTGAGACAGTTAGATCAGGAAAGAGGAATTTTTCTCCATCGTTCCCAAGCAGATTCAGCCTTTCCATTCCGAGCAGACTTGAATGAATTGGAATGATACGGGTGCCCGCTGTGGTCTTCGGCGACCAGTTATCTTCGTGGTGAGGGCGCACATGGAAGCAAGGCACACCGTCAATGACTTCAATATCCTGTCGCCTGAGGTTACAGATTTCACCCAAGCGCATGCCTGTAAACATGCCGATAGTAATGATGCCAGCCCATGTTCGATGGGAAACCGCTGTTCCTGACCAATGAGTGTTAGCAAGCAACGCAAGCTCACCATCTGTCCATCCCCGTCGGACAATTTTCTTGGTGATATTAAAATCCCAGCCTGCCCATGGGTTCTTGTCTACAAGGTCACGTTGAACAAGATGGCTCCAGAGTGAAGACATACGAGAGAAGTGGTTCTTCACAGTTTTGCCACTGACAGTTTCTTGGCCTTGTTCCTGTGCCTGAGCAATGACCATACGCAGGGGGAGAACGGTTTTTCCTTTGCCATGGGTGGCGGGCAGGGATGACAGAAGGTCGAAGAACTCACCGGCCACGGTGCCAGTTATTTGTCGAATGGGTTTATCGCCGAAGGCCTCAATGAACAGATCAATGGTCTTACGAGTGGCTTTGAGCGTGTCGGGGCTTTTGGTGGTGTCTGAATAGATGAATTTTTCCGCCATGACAGACAGGCGAGGGGAGGACGGTTTAACAGGAACAGGCTTTTCTTCTGCTCCCACCTCTTCAAGAGGGGCGAGAGACGATGCCGGAAGGTTTCCGGCCTGCTGGGCCAGTGTCTGATTGCTGCGAATATCCACAATCATCGCAGCCAGCCGATTTGCTTCTCCCCGAAGCATTTCTTTTTCTTTGGCACTTACGGCTGAGCCTGTTTTGAGGCGTTGACTGAGAGATTCCAGTCGCGTCTGTATGGCAGCAAGATGATCCTTGCTTTGCTGGAGAAAGGCGCTCTCTTTCTGAACCTGTTCCAGCATCTCCATCGCATGGCGGGCTTTCTCAGCCTTCTGCTCGAGCGCATGGCACTCTTCTGCCAGTGACAGGGTGGTTTCCTGATCCCGGATCATCTGGGTTTGCAAGGCCAGAAGCTCTTGCAGAAGGGTAGGGGAAGCCTGTTCGTCCAAAGTCCGGGCCTTATGAAAGAAGTCACCTGTACGCGCATACAGATCAGCAGCTCTTTCGCGGGCGATCAACTTTTTATCGGTACGCAGGGAGAGAGAGATTTCAGACCGGCCCAGAAGGGCTTTGAGGTCCTGAGGGATGGCACGGCGGAAGTGGTAGTGTGACCCGATGAGTCGAAGCATGACGAATTCCCATTATGGGAAGACAAACGGGAAAATCCCGCAGACCCGTCAAATTCTCATTTTACTGTTATATTTCAACAGGTTAGTGGTGCGAACTGCGG
>NZ_VHOP01000082.1:0-1420 GCF_008704325.1 Acetobacter sp. DmW_125128
CTAGCACTACAGTTGCATTTTGTGTTGAGTTCTGAATCTATGGGTAACCATGATTCAGGATATGATGAGTGGCGGTACGTCTGTTGAAGAGACGCTGGAATTATGGGCGCGCTCGCTTCGGTCCGCCAAGGATCGGATGGCGCCGCTGTTCACGCAAAAACGTGTCGTAGATTCGGCCTGTGCTTTTCTTGATGTTTTGATTGGCAATGAACCACGCAAGACGGGATGGATGCGAGCGGAAGCCGCAGGAGATCCTGGTCCATGGCGGCAGCAGGCGCTTCTGGGACGCGGGCACTGGGATGCCGATGCCCTTCGTGACGTCGTCAGGGATTATGTGATTGAGCATCTGGGCACTGAAGAGGGCGTGCTGGTCATTGATGAGACCGGTTTTCTGAAGAAGGGTCAGGCGTCCTGCGGTGTGGGGCGGCAGTATACGGGATCTGCCGGCAAGATCACGAACTGCCAGATTGGTGTGTTTGGCGCTTATGTTTCGGAACGGGGGCATGCCTTTATTGACCGCGCCCTGTATCTCCCGAAAGACTGGACATCAAAGCCTGAGCGTCTGAAGCGGGCCCACGTTCCCGATGACGTGGTGTTTGCAACCAAACCGGCGTTAGCCTCGATGATGATTGAGCGAAGTATTGAGGCCGGTGTGCCGTTCCGCTGGGTTGCAGCAGACAGCGTGTATGGCGTGGGCGACGTAGAACGCACGCTTCGCCGGGCAGGAATTGGATATGTGCTTGGGGTCAAGGGCAATCACTGGTTCGGATCATGGGCAACGGAACCGCTGATTGCCGGAGAGGCGAAAGATATTGCAGCAGGACTGCCAGACCAGGCCTGGCGTCGTCTGTCAGCGGGGCACGGCACAAAAGGTGAGCGACTTTATGACTGGGCGTATCTTCCGCTTGCTGATCTGGATGCTGAAGAATTTGACTGCCCTATAGCCGGACCATGGACACGTGGCCTGTTGATCCGCCGAAACATCGCTGACGGGGACCTTGCCTATTTTACGACTTGGAGCCCGAAAGGGACAACCACGCAGGAACTGGTGAACGTTGAAGGGACGCGCTGGAGGATCGAAGAAGGGTTCGAGACGGCCAAAAACGAATTTGGTCTTGATCATAACGAGACCCGCTCCTGGCATGGTTGGCATCGGCATGTCTCTCTGGTCATGCTGGCCTATGCCGTCATGGCCAGTGTCCGTTACCAGGCAAACTCACTGAAACCGAAAAAAACACAACTCAGAACACGACAGTCCTTGTCCGCTGGTCCATTCAGGAGATCAGGCGCCTCGTCGTAAAACTTGCACAACGCAGACTACCCGTCTCTCACATCCTCAGATGGTCCGTCTTTCGACGAACGCATCAGGCCAGTGCTATCCGCGCTCACTCACGACACAAAATGCAACTGTAGTGCTAGG
>NZ_VHOP01000083.1:0-22528 GCF_008704325.1 Acetobacter sp. DmW_125128
GATGCCGCCGTGGTGCTGAACGTGCTGGCCGAATGCGCCACGTTCAACCCCGCCGAACCCGTGGCGTGGATAGATGCCACCCTGCGCACCCAGTTGCAGATGCGCCCCGCCCCAGAACCCACAAGCCCGCACGCGCGCCGCATGGCCGCGTGGGATGGCGTGCCGGATATGGAGGGCGTGTAAAACATGCCGCAGCTTTACAAGGCGCAGGCAGCGGGCGCGGCATTTGCACGGGGCGCGCCCACACAAAACCCTGCAACGCAACAGGCGCAAGCTCCGCGTAATACGGCAACACGCCCCCTACAGGGCAACGCATCTTGCTGCCCGATCTTGCGTGCAGAAAATGCCAAGGGCGTGCCACAGCCAAAGGGCGCAGGTGCAATAACGCCCACTCCCCTTGCTGGTGGTTACACCCCCGCGCCGCCCGATGTGCAGGCGCTGTTTGCCGCAAGGCGAGAGGGTGTGGCGTTAACTGCGCAAGATATGCCGCCGGATGTTGTGGCGCATGTGCAGGCGTGCTGGCAGCGTGTGCAGGTGGCCATGCAGCCCGTAAGCCAACCTGTTGTGGCGGCGTGGCTGAAAAAGCTGGGGCAGCTTGTTTCCAACCCACCGGGGGCGGCGGATGCGGCGGCACAGTGCCGCGCCATTTATGAAGTGTGCGCAGATATTCCCGCCGGGGCGTGGTGCCCGCAGGCGCGTTTGGCATGGGCGCGGCAACCGGCCCGCAATGGTTACCCGGTGGGGGCGCGTTGGCCTGCTCCGGCAGAATTGCGCGCTGTGCTGCTGCCTTTTGCAAACACCATCTGGCGCGATGCCCACGGCTGCAAGGCCCTGCTGGGGCGGCCCACACGCACGCCATAACCCAATAATGCTTTGTAAATACCGCAAAAATACGGAACGCACATGAAAAATCAGGCCACAGCCTTACCCAACACATCTGCCCCCGCTGGCCTTGTGGCGCAGGCTGCCCTTAACAGGCCGCGCCGCACGGTGCAGGGGCTGTTGCAGGCCGGGGATATTACGCAAGAAGCCGCCGATGCCGCAGAGCGGTGGTGCCGCAACTATGTGTTTGGCTATTTTGATTATCTGGAACACACAGGCCCCGCCCCACAAGGGCAAACCGTGCGGCATGATGCCGTATCCTGGCAGATGGTGCGCGCACAGGCTATGGGGCGCATTACGGCGGTGCGCGATGCGCTGGGCCTGTGTGCGCACCAGCGTTTACGCATGATGTTGGTGGATGATCTTTCCTTCCGCGCTATGGGGGAGGCATTGTTTCCCGCAATTTCCAGCAGTTCTGCGCAGCGCAAGATAGCGGCGCAATGTGCTTTGGTGCTGGAGCAGCTTGCCGCGCTGGAGGTAACGCTGCGCCGTGCAGAGCAGGCCAAAAAGGCCAGCAGACGCAAAAAGGCTGATGTAGAAAAGAAAGTTGTGCAGCCGTAACGTGCAGAAATGCACCCACGCAAAAAGGAGCCGATGCCCACGCACCGGCCCCTTTTTTGCAAAGCGTATGCAGTGCTGTGCGGTTTTTACGCCAGCGCGGCTTTGGCCTGTGCGTTATGCGCGGCCACAGTGTAAGCGCCTGTTGCCAAAACCTGCACATGCAACTGGCAAAGCCCCTGCAAGCTGGCAGGCAGAGGCAGCTTGGCGTGGCCGTTTGTCCAACGTGCCTGCCCGGATACTTCTACCGCGTGCCAGCCTTCCAGCGTATCGGTTGTAAGATGCGCCGTTACAGGCTGGCGCGTGCCAGCAGATGTGATGCTGATATGCCCAACAGCCACACCCAGCATGCGCCGATCATCTACAAACGGGCCTTCTGCATCGCACGGGCGGAATGTGCGTGATACCAGAGAGACGCTTTGTGCCCCCTGTGCGGAAAGCATAAAGGTGTACATGCCGTTTTCATGCCGCAGCGGGTGCACCGTATGGCCTTGTGCGGTGACCAGATGCAGGTTGGGCTGTGCAGATTTTTCTGTGCTTTGTGCCGCGGTGTTTGCATAAAGCGTGCTGCCACGTTCTGCCAGAGTGCGAAACAGTGGTTCTACAAATGTGCGGCTGGTTTCCAGCTTTGCGGCGGCATCCTGCGCCCAGCTTTTTACTGCGCCGCCAATGCGCGCCACGGGGCCTGCCTGCGTAAAGCTGCTGCGGTTGCCTGTATCCAGATAGCTTTCTGTAAGCATACCGTTGGCCATGATAATGGCGTGGCCTTCGGTTTCGATATGGTAGTAATCGTAACTGGCAAAGCTTGTGTCATACGCAATGGATGTGCCGTTTACCAGCATGCGCACAGGCACAAACTGGCCTTGCAGATACAGGCAATGTTCTGGCGTAATCAGCAGATCTGCTTCGGGCACACCGGCGGCAATGGCGTTGGCGCGCACGCGCACGGGGTAGCCTGCCAGATCATCCGCCGCAGCGGGGTCGGTGCGGGCCTGCGCCTTGCCTGCCCATGTAATGCGGCGCGCAACGGGCTGGCCATCTGTTGTAAATGCAAGAACTTCCTGCCCCACAACAAGGTTTTCTACCGCAACATCACCTTTGGGGGTGCGGATCATGCTGCCGGGCAAAAAGCAAACCAGAACGCCCGTTGTATCGGTGCTGTTTTGTGCCGTGGCGCTAAGGTAAAGGTTGCCCCCGCTGGTGGCCTGGTAAAGCGTTTTGGTGGCGGGGGTGTAATCTCCATTCACAACAACGGTAATGCCGGTGTTGGTGGTAATGGTTGTGTTGGTGCCATTATATGTGGCGTTTGTAACGTAACCAGCGCCGGGAACTTCGATAGTGGCCCCTGCGTTGCTGAAACCATCAATGTTGGTGAATGTTAGAATTTCTACGCCACTTGCGGGTGTAACCACCAGCGTGCCGCCGCCACTGCCAAATGTAATACCTGCACCGCTGAGTGCGGAAATTTCGGATTGCTGCACAACGCCCAGATTAAGGGTGCCGCCGTTTTTGATATTGTATGTTGTGCCGGTTAGGGCGGTAATAACATTGGCGCCGGTAAGGGAAATGGTGCCGCCATCTGCTGTAAAGGTGGAACCCGTAAGCAGGCCCAGCACGGTAGAGCCAACATTAATGGTAACGTTTGCGCCATCTTCTGCCGTAACGCTGTAGGGGTTAATGGCGCCAATAATTGTAGGCGCAAAACTAAGCGTAGCTGTAACATTGCTGCCTTCAAATGTAGCGTCCGCTCCGCCGAGAGATGCAACACCCAAAATCCACAGCGCAGGAAAGAGTGTGTAACTGCCGCTTTTGGTGACAGTGTTGCCATAACCATAAAGACTGGACATCGGCATGTTCCTAAATGATGTACTGGAAATAAAGAATATTTCTGATTCTTGCATGTATAATATAGGCAAACGCGGATAAGGCGTTACGGATATTTATTTTCATAAATAGGAAACTTTCAGAAAAACTGTTTAAATACGAACAACATTTATAAAATTAAAATTAATACATAATTCAAAATGAACTGTTTTTGGTCCGGATTGTTTCTATATAGCGGAAGCGGTGATATAAGCCGCCGCGAGAAGTTTGGAAGTTTTTTGAATAAATGGGAGATTTTATAAAATTTTATCCCAAGAACTTATCTGCACGCGGAGTAAAATTATGATGATAGGATATGTAAGTGCAGATTGCCCTTTTGTAAGCCGGGATGAGCAAAAAAAGGTTCTGGAAGACGCGGGATGCCGTGTTATATTCACGGGCTCTTTTTCAAAAACCGGATCATGTTTTTTGCAGTTTGTGGCGCGGCAAAAGGCAGGCATGCGTATTGCCGTGGTGCAGATGGATTGCATTGTAAGTGGCTGGCGGCATTTGCGTGATATTATCATGCAAGTTCAGCACAAGCACTGCACGCTGGTTTCTGTAAAAGAACCGTGGATTAATACATCTGCCGGGCGTGGTGCGCTTATGCTGGAAATGCTGTGCGGGCTGGAAGAACTTGAAAAACGCTTTATACACCAACGCATGTCTTCTGGTCGGCATAAGGCTATATCTGCCGGGTGCCGCATGGGCCGCCCCAGTAAATTAACACAACAGCAGCTAGAGGCCGTGGCGCAGGCACGCGCTAAAGGCCATACCCTGCGTGAGATTGCCCAGGAATATGATGTGAGTATCAGCATGATTTCGAGGTTATTAAAAAAGTTGCCTCGTAAATCATAAATAATGTGTTCAGAATGATAACCCCTGCCCGTTTTACAGGGCTATTATCCTGAACACATGGTTTGCAAAACCCCTTGTATTACTTGTGGGTTTTGCGAGGCCCATGAAAATCGTGCTTCATATACGGGATGCTATCCAGAATCTGGATAGACAAAAGCCCCATTTTGTTGCGGCTGCGCTCTGCTGTCATGGGCAGGTGGGCGTGGCCATCTGTCCAGCGGCCGGGCTCACCATCATGTTCGTGCCAGCCAGAAAGGTCTTTTTCTATATGTGAAGAAATCTTGCGGGGCTTTCTGTTTTCCTGAAGGGTAATTTCCCCCACACGTATGCCAAGCCGCCGTTTGTCCTGCACGTAAGGTGCAATAACATCTACCGGCCTGCTGGCACGGGTGGAAAGATGCACTTCATGCACGTTGGGCGGCAGCATGAACATGGCCAGATTGTTTTGTTCACGCATTTTGCGGATAAGCTTGCCGGTATCCGTAATCAGGCTGAGGTCATGCTCATGCGTTATTTCGGGCGGGGCAAACAGATCGTGCTTTAGGCCGCGGCTTTGCGCCCGCGCCAACAGGCGGTGGTAAAGTGCGCCCACAACATCGCGCTCTGTTACCACGGGGGCATCTGTGCGGGTGTGCCAGTGTGTGTTGTTGGGGCAGGGCGGCAGGGCGCTGGCTACCAGCAGGCCTTCTGCCACAATAATGGCGGGGCCATCTGTTTCTAGCGGGTAGGCTGTGTAGCGCTCAAAGGTGTGATCGTAAAAAATAGAAAGCCGGTTTACCAACAGTGCTGCGGGCACAAACTTGTTTTCAAAAAACAGGCATTGGTCTGGCGTAAGCAGCACATCCTGCATGGGCAGGCCATCTGCAATGGCATCTTGCAGCACGCGTATGGGGTATCCGGCCTCATCTTCTGGCAGGCCGGGCAGCACGCAAATATATTGCGGCATAACCTTGGTAACCGGGGCTGGGGTTTCTGCCATTTCCGGATCATACGTTACCAGCATATGGCCGGGGGTTAGGCTTTGAACAGGCAGCGGCCCGGTTTGCGTATGAATGTTGGTATTATGAAGAACGCCCGGCACAGAGATATCTGGATGGCGTGCGAAAGCGCCATCGGGAAGGGCCTGACCAGATTTGTCGTGAATGTCATGCACAACCGCATGGCGGGGAAGCGCTGTCATTTCTTCCTTCTGACTTACACCACGGAAAAGGGCTTCCGTATCTGTGCTTCTACATAAAATGTTCCTTGATCCTTGCAGAACAAGAAGCATCCAGAATTTTTTCAAAGCCTGAGGAATAAGGCACGACTGCCTAATGTGTGTAGCAACTGCGTCCATCAGGCCTTGTTTACGCCATACTGTAACCAGCTATAAAAAATTTGCCAAGATATAAAAGCAAATAAACCGGGCGGAGGCTTAGTTTATCATTTTACTATGTTGTGTATATGTAAATTTAACGTAAATAAAAATACAAATAATTGAAATAAAATTAAAAGGTAATATTTTTATTTATTGAAATTTATACGGATTTTGTTTGGTTTGCCCATGAAAAATGCCCTTACGCGCAAGATACGCAGAAGCTAAAAATTGGAAAACTAGAAATTATAACAGCAATATAAGAATTTTTTTCCAACACAGGGGAAAGTGTAAATGTTTATCTAACGTGATTATCAATCTGTTGTATGCGTTACGCACATTATATGCAAATTAAGTATATCTGAAATGCAATATGGGTATGGTCTGCCAGAACCTTTCCCCCGCGCTGTGGCAGGGGAAAGGCCGGGCGTGCAAAATGTTAGTAGATATCGAAATCGTTATTGCCGGTGGAGGAAAAAGCCATGCGGCGTTCTGTAAGATCCAAAATCCACGATGACATGTCCGAGCGGGAGCGCGGCGGAAAGGGCAGCCGCTTGAAGATGGAGCGCATGGAGTAAAACTTTTTATACATCCACTGAATGCGGGCTTCCATTTCTCTGGGGGAGCAATTTTTGGGCCAGATCTGGCAGATTTGGCCGGGCCAGCGGTCAATTTCTGGCGCGTTGATAATACGGCCCGCCTTTTCCATACGGTTAAACAGCGCCGTGCCCTTGGTGGGCGTAAGGATGTTAAAATACGCCGCAGGCACCTTGTGTTCTTCTAGAAAGGAGATAGTGGCGCGGTAGATATCGTGGTCTTCATCATCAAAACCAAAGATGAAGTTGAGCGAGTAGCTGATATCGCGCTGGCGCAGGTTTTCGAACATTTCATGGTAGCGGCTGGCTTTGTTCCAGCCTTTGCGCATGCCGTCCAGAATATCCTTATCAATACTTTCAATACCGATATTTACGTGCATCACGCCGGATTTGCGCGCCAGATCCAGAAACTCTTTATCCAGGCACAAATTGGAAGACCACAGGGTAGACCAGCGGATACCCAGCGGCACCAGCCCTTCCATCAGTTCCATGGCGCGGCTTTTTTTGCCGCCAAAGTTGCTTTCACCAAAAAAGAAGTGGCTGCCACGGTTCTTGATCAGCTTCAGCTCGTTCACCATTTCGTCCACCGGGCGCCAGCGGTAGCGGCCACCAAGGTAGAACCGTTCGGAGCAGAAATCGCACACAAACGGGCACCCGCGGGAGGATTGCACGGCAAAGGTGCGGAAGGGGCCAAACTTTTTAAGGTCCAGCCGGTCATACCTTGGGGCGGGCAGGCCGTTCAGTTCCTTAAGGGGGGTGGCGCGGTAAATGCTTTTCAGCCGGTTGGCGGCGGCATCATCCAGCATTTCTTTCCAGATGGGTTCGGCCTCACCCACGCCCACGGCATCTACGTGCTCTGCGGCTTCTTCGGCGTTAAAATACACATGGGGGCCGCCCATAATAACCTTTACGCCGCGTTTACGAAATTCCTTGGCAATATCGTAAGCGCGGTAGGAATGGAGCGTCCAGGCCGTAAGGGCCACAACATCCACCGGCGCATCAAAATCTATATCTTCAAGCTGTTCATCCAGCAGCGTTACCTTCCATTCTGGCGGGGTAAGGGCGGCCAGATACGGCAGGGCAAGCGGCACCATCTGTCGGCGCTTAGTTTTGAACAGCGTTCGGTCCGTGGGGGCTTTATAATGCGTGGGCTGAATGATCAGAAGGCGTAGGTCATTTGCTGGCATGTGGGTATCAGGATCTGCTGTATTAAAAGAAAAAATGGGCAGATGGTGCCCCTTTGTTACGGAATATACATAAGCAGGGGTGGGGGGCTGTCCACCTCCGCTCAAGCATGGCGGATGTGTGTGCACCGTAACCAAACGCAGCCCCCAAGCTGGCCTGCGGGGTGGCGGTATGGCGCAGCGTGCGCTGTAATAACAGGAATGCACGCAGGGCATGGATTTGGCATATCCATGCGTTTCCTGCAATGCGGCGCGGGCGGGCTTTTGGCATGGCTCCTATGCCTGCATGTTGGGGGCTCGGCGCGCCAAGGCCATGCCGAGGTATGGGGTGGCCATAGGGGCAAAGCCAAGGGTGCTGTAAAACCTGCGTGTAGGGGGTGTTGCAGTTTATATAAGGGGCAATGGGTGGCATGGGCTGGCGGCGTAAAGGGGCAGGATGATTGGGGTTGGCTTTTTTCGGCCTGTTATGCAGGCGGCAGCGCGGGGTAGGGCGCGGTGCGTGGCGCCCTCCGGCACGGTGCGCGGTGCAGCGGGCTATCTTGTGCAGCGCATAGGCATGGGCCAGCGGTTTGCCCGTGCGGCGGCATGGGTGTGGCCCGGCAGTTCTGCCCAGCTTGCAGCCCGCCCCCATGCCGGATGGCGTGCAGATATAGATGGCCTGCGTGCGCTGGCTGTGGTGGGGGTGGTGGTGTACCACGTTTTTCCCGCCGTGTTGCCCGGTGGCTTTGGCGGGGTGGATGCGTTTTTGGTGATCTCCGGCTTTTTAATTAGCGGGCATCTGGTGGCGCATTTTGGGGCAGGGCGGTTTTCTGTGGCGTCATTTTTTGCGCGGCGCGTGCGCAGGCTGGCCCCGGCCTTGCTGGTGGTGCTGGCTGCCACGTTGCTGGCCGGGTGGTTGACCCTATTGCCAACCGAATTTGCCGCCGTGGGGCTGGATGCCGCAGCGGGTGCGGCATCTGTAGCCAATCTGCTGATGTGGCACGCCCAAGGCTATTTTGACCGCGCCGCCGTGCTGAAGCCGCTGCTGCATTTATGGTCTTTGGGGGTGGAGGAGCAGTTCTATCTGTTCTGGCCGCTGGTGCTGGCGGTGGGCTTTGCCGCGCGGGTGCGTGCAGGCGTGCTGGTGGGGGCCACGGGTGCGGCCTGCTTTTTATATAGTCTGGCGTGCAGCGTGTGGTGGCCGGGGGCCGGGTTTTATGCCCCTTTCAGCCGAGGCTGGGAGTTCATGCTCGGCGCAGCCCTTGCCTTGCGCGGTGTGGCGCATAAGCCGGGCGATGCCACGGGTGCGGCATGGGCGCGTGGCGCAAGGGCTGGCGTGGGGGGCATGTGGGCGCGGCGTGTTGCGTTTATGCAGGCAAGCGGTGTGCGGCATGGTGCGGCGGTGCTGGGTTTGGCCTGTGTGCTGGCCGGGTTTGTGGCGCTGCGGCCGGGGGTGGGTTTTCCGGCTCCGTTTGCTGTGTTGCCCGCCGGGGGCACGGCATTGCTGATTTGGGCAGGTGCTGGCGCGTGGGTGAACCGGCATGTGCTGGCCGCGCGGCCTATGCGGGCGGTGGGGCTTATCAGTTACCCGCTATATCTGTGGCACTGGCCGCTGGTATCTTGGTTTCATATTGTGCGAGGGGCTGGGGTTATCCATAACAGCGCGGGGTTTGCGCTTATAGGCGCGGCGCTGGTGCTGGCGTGGCTTACCACCAAAGCCGTAGAAAACCCGTTGCGCGGCGGGCATTTTCGGCGTGGCAAAACGGTGGCCCTTGTGGGCGGCTTGGCGGCCATATGCGCGGCGGGGCTGGTAACGTGGCACATGGCAGGTTGGCCGGGGCGGTTTGCGCACACCCCTGCGGGCACGGATCTGTCTGCAATCAATCTGGCGGTGCGAGATGGCATTTTTGCCCCCACGCCACATATGCGCATCACGCACGTAAACGGGCTGACAGTGGCCACCCTGGGCCATGCGGGCCGCCCTGTGCTGTTTACGGGGGATAGTTTGCTGTTTCAGTGGGGGCCGCGGGTAGAGGCGCTGTTGCAGCAGGGGCGGCTTAAACACACGGTTATTTTTGTGGCAGGCCCAAGCTGTAGCCCCTTTGCGGGCGAGGTTTACGAAAAATCCTTTGCATATTGCCAGAATATGCAAAACGTGCAGCAACGTATCATTCAACAACAGAATGTGCAGGCCGTGGTTGTGGGGGCGTTCTGGCCACGCGTGCTGCTGCATACGCCGGGCGCGCAGGCCCAAAAACAGGCGGCGTTTGTGCAGGATATCCGCAGCCTTTCGGGCAACGGGGCGCGGCCTGTATGGCTGGTGCTGCCTACCCCGGCAGATGCACGCTTCAGCCCCGATAAACTGGTAGCGCGAAGCCTTGCGCATATTGGTGTGAACACCCCTTTGCTGGAGCAGGGCATTCCCACCCGGCAGCTCCGTAATGATACAGCGGCGGATACAGCTTTTGTGCAGGGCGTTGCCACGCAAGCCGGGGCAAAGGTGCTGGATGCGTGGCCCGATATTTGCGGCACCGGCCCGGCCTGTGCGGTTGTTACCCCGCCAGCCACCCCCAAATATGCCGATGACAAGCATTTAAGGCCCGGATTTGTGCAACAGCACGCCGCGTTTTTAGATGATGTGTTGGCCCGTTAAGGCGCGTTCCAGCCCAGCCAGAAATCTGGGGCATCGTTCCATTTGGCCAAGATGGGGGAAAGGTGCCTGCGGGCCTGAAAACAGCCCATGGCAAAGCCCGCCGTGCCATCGCACGAATCGCTCCGATGGTGCAGCGCGCCCTGCATCCAGAACAATGCGCCGCGTTTGCGCTCGCCACTTAAACCGGCAATCCAGCGGTTCCATACATGGCGGGCGGTCTGCCCTTCATGATACGCAATCATATCCTGCGCGGGGCTGTTGGGCATGGCCATGGCGGGTGGCAGAACGTGGTAAGGCTGTGCGCCCGGCGCAGGTGGGGCGGTGTTAAGCGCATAGGCCACCCCCGGCGGCATGCGCCTACCGGGCGGGGGTTCTGGCGGCACGGGGCCAGCCAGCAGCAGCATGGCAAAACCCGCCGCAGCAATGCCCACCAGGCTTACCAGCCCAAAACGTATGGCGCGGGTTGCATCCGATGTGTGGGAAATAGGCTCAACCGAGACAGCACGCAGCGCTTTTTCTGCTTTTTTCTGGCATCGGGCGCTGCAATACGGCGCGTGGGTGGTGGTGTGATAAATTCGGTCACACCATGCACAAGCTCTGTCCATGACCTCCCCATCACCCAATCAGTCAAGTATTTCTGTCACGCGCGGCGCACTATATCAGTGTTCGATATATTTGCCAGTCCTGATTGTGAACTGTTCTTAACTGTATGTTCACATACCGGTTTGCTTTGCTTTGACATGGCGCGTGGTCATTCCTAATTCCCAATCATCATCCCAAAAATTGTAAAAACCAAGGACATTCCCATGCCAACAGCATTGCGTAAGGCAGAGCTGGCCTGTGGTGCGGTTTTGCGTGGTGGTGGCCGCTGGTGGGTTGTGGCGCAGGTTGCGCCAACAGGGGTGCTGATGTGCCCGCTGGTATGCACGCCACGCCACCGGCATCGGGCAGATATGTGCATAGGGTGGGCGCAAGCTCTGCTATTGGGCTGCCCCGCGCAGGCCGTGCTGCGCTGCCGCCCGGTATGGCGCGGGCACGTGGCGGGGCTTTTGTGTGTGGGCAGGTTAAAGCCCCCTGCATGCCAGCGCATGGTGGCCACCCTTGTGCGGGAACTGCACCACCACCAGCACGAAACAGGCCGCCCGTTTATAGCCCGCGGCAGGGCTGGGCGTTGTGGATCTTCTTTTGTTCAGCACGGTTGGATAAGCCCCCATGCCCCGCAAGACAACAGCACCCGCGCCGGGCGCATTAGGGCCATCAGCTTTGGCCCCAATGGCGCGCCGCAAAAGGCGCAGCACAAAACCCGTAACGCCGCTGGATATCTTCACCCGCATCATGCAGGGGGATGAAAGCATAACAGACCGCCAGTTTGATGCCGCCAAAGTGGCCGCCCCCTACATGCACCCCAAACTTTCGGGCCTTGCCACAGATGCTCTGCCCCGGCGGAGCGCAGATGCCTTTACGGATGAGGAACTGGCCGCCCTGGCGCAAGAAAACGGCGGAATGGCGGAGGGGCGCAAGGATGCACCACGCTGCCCCTAAAACGGCACGTACCGTACAGGCGGGTAGGGTGGCACGGGCGGAGCTGGCGCGTAGGCATGCCGCACGCACGCATGTTTTGGATTTTGCCCGTTATACGTTGCCAGATTACAAAGCAGGCGCACATCATGCCCTGCTGGCCCGTACGTTGGAGCAGGTGGAGGCCGGGCATATTGCACGGCTTATGGTGTTTATGCCGCCCCGGCACGGCAAATCGGAGCTGACATCACGCCGCTTTCCCGCATGGTATCTGGGGCGGCACCCCAAGCGGCAGATTATCGGGGCTTCCTACGGGGCCACGCTGGCGCAGGATTTTGGGCGCGATGTGCGCAATATTGTGGCGTCCTCCCGCTATGGGGTGTTGTTTCCCGGCACGCGGTTGGCGGCGGATAGCAGCGCGCGTGATGTATGGCACACCGCACAGGGTGGCGGTTACACCGGCATGGGTGTGGGGGGCGGCTTAACGGGGCGCGGCGCACATCTGGCCATTATAGATGACCCCGTAAAGGACAGGCAGGAAGCCGAAAGCCCCGCCCGCCGTGCCGCCGTGCTGGATTGGTACCGCGCCGTGTTACGCACCCGCCTGATGCCCGGCGGCGCGATTGTGCTGGTGATGACACGCTGGAGCATGGATGATCTGGCAGGCCGCCTGCTGGACGATATGCAAAACAAAACCGGAGAGGCATGGCATGTGCTGGATTTGCCCGCTTTGGCCACGGCGCCTGATGCGCTGGGCCGTGCGCCGGGGCAGGCATTATGGCCGCAGGCGTTTGATACGGCAGAACTTGCGCGTATTCGCCAAGCCGTGGGGGAGCGGGAATGGGCGGCGCTGTATCAGCAAAACCCGGTGCCGCTTTGTGGCAATTTGTTCCACACGCATATGCTCAGCGTGCAGGAGGCCTTGCCTGCAGCATCTGGCGCTACAGTGCGCAGGTGGGATTTAGCCGCCACCCGCCAGACCGGCAGTAAAAACCCGGATTGGACGGTGGGCGTAAAAATGCACCACCTGCCAGATGGGCGCTTTGCCGTAGCGGACATAACCCGCCTGCGCGGAGACCCCGCCCAAGTGGAAGCCACCCTGTTGGCCACCGCCGCGCGTGATGGTGTGGGTGTGGAAATTGTATTGCCGCAAGACCCCGGACAAGCCGGTGTGGCGCAGGCGCGCTACCTTACCCGCCGGTTGGCCGGTTACAAAGTGCGCTGCGTGCGCGAAACAGGAGATAAAGCCACCCGCGCCGCGCCATTTGCCGCGCAGGTGAATGCAGGCAACGTGCTGCTGCTGCGCGCCCCGTGGGTGCATGCGTTTATAGAGGAACTGGCCGCTTTTCCCGCCGCCACGCATGATGATCAGGTAGATGCCGCAGCCGGTGCCTTTGCCGCGTTGGCAGAGGCGCACCCCCTGCCACGCTTTGGGCCGGATTTTTTGGCCCGGATTTAAGGGGTGTGCTGCTGGCGAAGGGCCTGCTGGCGGCGTTTTTCTTCTTCTCGCTGTTGGCGTTTGCGGGCGCGTTCTGCGGCCATGTTGGCCCCCAAATGGGCCTCGCCACGCTGTTCGGCCAAACGGGCCTGGCGTTCACGCTCTGCATGGCGGGCGCGGCGGGCCTCATCCCACTGGCCGTAGCAGTGTGGGCAGGATACGCCGGTTTCAAACTTGGGGCTGGCTTTGTCTTCCGCGGTAATGGGGGTGCGGCAGGCGTGGCACAGTTCCAGCTCTCCGGGTTTAAGGCCGTGGCCTACGGTTACGCGCTGGTCGAACACAAAACATTCCCCACGCCACAGGCTTTCTGCCTCTGGCACGGTTTCCAGATACTTTAGGATACCCCCTTGCAGATGATACACCTCGTCCAGCCCTTCGGCTTTGGCAAAGGCGGTGGATTTTTCGCACCGAATGCCACCCGTGCAGAACATGGCCACACGCGGCTTGCGGCCTTTTGCCAAAAGTTCTTCCCGGTGCTGGCGGAACCATGCGGGAAATTCCCGAAAGGTTTTAATCTGCGGGTCTATCGCGCCTTCAAACGTGCCTACGGCCACCTCGTAATCATTGCGCGTGTCTATCAGAATGGTGTCGGGGTCTTTTAACAGGGTGTTCCATTCTGCGGGCGCAACGTAGGTGCCAACAATGTGGTTGGGGTCTGTGCCCTCTACACCCATTGTGACAATTTCCTTTTTCAGCCGCACCTTCATCCGCAGGAAGGGCATTTCTGGCGCGCGGGAGAACTTGACCTCAATATCCGCGCAGCCGGGCAGGGTGCGAATATGCGCCAGCACGGCCTGAATGCCATGATCTGGGCCTGCAATGGTGCCGTTAATGCCCTCGGACGCCAAAAGCAGAATGCCTTTTACCCCGTTGGCGGTGCACACATCCTGCAACGGCCCGCGCAGATCAGCCGGGTTTGCAAATGGGGTAAACCGGTAAAGCGCTGCCACGCAAATGGGCAGGGCGGCATTATCCGTATCGGGCGTTGGGGCAGAGGGCTGGGCAGTCATGCTCGGCGGGTTCCTTGGGCTTGTTGGGTGATTGCAGATCATCCGTTCCGCGCCACGGCTTACAGCACCGCAATCAGGTTGCATTTCAATGCCGCCCATTTACCCGCCCGCAGCGGGGGCAGACAAGTTTTTTCCGCGCCGACTATGGGTTTTGAGCGGCGGAGGGGTGGGTGCGCCGTATGGGTGCATATGGGGTTGTGGCTGTGTGGTGGCCACGTTTTTTTAATTTTTAACAAGGGGCAGGGTATGCCTGGTTTGTCTTTTTCTTCCCGCGCTATGCCGGGGTGGTGGCAGCGTATGCGCGGGCGTTGCGCCCCCGTAGCCCCGCCACGGAAGGAGCCGCTGCTGCCCCAAGGGGCTTTTGCGGCAGATGTTGCCAAGGTGGCACCGGCAGTTCCAGCGCGGGCAGATGTGTTTGCGCCGTATCGGCCCCCGCGTGGGGTGCGGGCCAATGGCAGCACCGCCCCGCTGGCTATGGATAGTGCCGCCGCACAGGGTAACCCCGGTTTGCTGGATTGGCTGCGCAATGCCGTGGCGGATGGGGTTGTGTTTCCCGGTTATGCGCGGCTGGCGGAAATGGCCCAGCGGGCGGAATATCGGCACATGGTGGACACTATTGCCACCGAGGCCACGCGCCAGTGGCTGGTGTTTACCTCCCGCACAGGGCAGGAGCAGAGCAAAGCCGCGCGCATCAGCCAGTTGGAGGCCGAATTTACCCGCCTGAATGTGCGTGATGTGCTGCGCCGCATGGCGGAAATGGATGGCCATTACGGCATGGGCCTGCTGTATGTAGATACCGGGCTTTCCCCCGTGGCGGGTGGTTTGGCATCACCTTTGCTGTTGCGGCCCGAAACTTTTCGTAAAGGCAGTTTGCGGGCCTTGGTGCCGGTAGAGCCTGTTTGGACAACCCCCGCCGCGTATGAAACCACAAACCCGCTGCACCCCGCGTTTTACAGGCCGCAAAGCTGGTGGGTGCAGGGCACGCTTTTGCATGCCTCGCGCTTGTTGCGGTTTTGCGCGCGGGAGGTGCCGGATATTCTTAAACCTGCCTATAATTTCGGCGGTGTTTCCCTTACGCAAATGGCGCGGCCCTATGTAGAAAACTGGTTGCGCACGCGCCAGAGTGTTTCGGATTTGCTGAATGCGTTTTCCATTGTTGCCCTATCTACCGATATGGCGGCTTATGCGCAGGACCCCGAAGGGCTTTTGGCACGGGTGGAGGCGTTTAACCGCTTTCGTTCCAACAGGGGCACGTTTGTGCTGGATAAGGAGCGCGAAAAGCTGGAGCTTCTGGCGGCTCCGCTGGCCGGGTTGGACAAGTTGCAGGCGCAGGCGCTGGAACAAATCTGCACCGTGGCGCAACAGCCGCTGGTAAAGTTTGCCGGTATTTCGCCTTCCGGGCTCAATGCCTCGGCAGATGGAGAGATCCGGGTTTTTTATGATCGGATCAGCGCTTATCAGGAATCCTTCTTGCGCCCGAACCTGACACGCATTTTGCATATGGTGATGCTGAATGTGTGGGGCGTGGTGGATACGGACATAGATTTCACCTTCCGCCCGCTGTGGCAGATGGATGAGGCCGAACAGGCGGAAATTGACGCCAAAAAACAGGACACGCCTTAAATGAACACACCCAATACCGGGCAGGCCCGTGCCAGCCCGCACGCTATGGCTGCGCCAGATACGCAGCTTTTGGCGTTGGACAGGGCCAGCGTGCGCCGGGTGGATGCAGATGGACATTTGCACATTGCGCACTGCATTTTATCCGCCGCAACCGTTAGCCCCTATTACGGGCGGGAAATACCGGGCGCTGCGGCGCTGGGCCTGAAAGATAATGAGGTTTACAGCGTTTTTCGCCCACCCGATGCGCTTATGCGGGCCGCCCCCAGCCTGCGTGGCAAGCCGGTGCTGATGCAGCATACCCCCGTAAGTGCGCAGGATCACCCCGCCAGCATAACCGTGGGCGCGGTGGGCAGCGATGTGCGCTTTACCCCACCCAACCTGACAGGCAGCTTAACAATATGGGATGCAACGGCCATTAAGGCCATAGAAAACGGCACACAGCGGGCGGTTTCTGCGGGGTATCGGTACACGGCTCTTAAGCAGGCGGGCACTTATATGGGCACGCCTTATACGCTGGTTATGGCGGATATTGCCTTTAACCATCTGGCCCTTGTAGCCCAGCCGCGCGTGCCTTCCGCCATTATTGGCGATGCCGCACCCAACCAAAACATGCCTTTAAATAACAGGAGCTTTCAGGCCATGCCTGATCAAACCCCCATTACCGTTGCAACTATGGATGCCGCCATTGCCCAGGCCGTGCAGCAGGCGGAAGAACGCGCCGTGCGCCAGATGGCGGAACTGCACACCGCCCGTGCCACCGTGCGCCCCTTTGTGGGCGATGTTGCCATGGACAGCGCCCCCGCCATTTACGGTTTTGCCTTAAAGGAAGCGGGTATTGATGTCACCGACGTGCCCGAACAGGGGCTAAAACCGCTGTTTGAAAGCTATGCCCGCATGCAGCCGCGTGCTGGTGGGGCATCCCCCATTATGGGGCAGGATGCCGCCGCAACGCAGGGTTTTCGGCAGCGCTTTGGGCTGGAACGCATTGGCGTGCGCGGCTGAACTCCCTTTTTTCTTTACGCATGATACAAGGCAGGTAAATGTCTTTTCAAAATCAGGTCAATATCCAGCCAGCGCCTGCTGTGCCGGGTGATTTTGCCTCTCTCAACCCAACAGCCACTTTTCCGGCGGGTGAGGGCGCATTGGTGGCGGCCGCTGGTGGGTGCACGGTGGCCGCTTTTGGCTGGGTGCAGGCCGATGGCGTAAGCGTGGCCAACATGCCGCCAAGTGGCAGCACCGCCGCGCCAGATGGCTTTGTGCATCGTGATCTTACAGCCCAGATCTCGGATTTTACGGCATCGGAAAGCATGGTTATTCCGCAGGGCTTTCCCGTAACGCTGTTTACGGCGGGAGATTTCTGGGTGCAGGCCACCACACAGGCCACACCGGGGCAGGCTGTTTTTGCCAGCCTGACAGATGGCACCATTAAAACTGCCGCAACGGGCAGTACCGTAAATGGCGCGGTAGCGACAGGGTTTTTTGTAGCCTCTGCCGGTGCCGTGGGTGAGCTGGTTCGGATTTCTACATGGATGCACGCATAATGGTTACGTCTTACACAGAACTGGCAGAACTCAACCGCCTTGGCTTTGTGGTGCCCGATGCGCGCGGCCTGATTGGCGCAGAGCATTTGGTATCAGACAGCATGGCGCTGGATGCTCAGCTCGCGCTTTCTACCACCGCTAATGCGGGCATTCCGGCTTTTATGTCTGCCTGGGTGGATACGGGGCTGATCAAGGTGGCCTTTGCCCCCATGCGCGCCGCCGAGCTGCTGGGCGAGGTGCGTAAAGGGGATTGGGTTTCTAAAACGGCTGTATTTCCCATGCTGGAAACGGCAGGGCAGGTTTCCTCCTACGGGGATTGGAACCAGAATGGCACGGTTAGCCTTAACCCCAGCTTTCCTGAGCGCCAGTCCTACCATTATCAGGTGTTTGTGGCGTGGGGTGAGCAGGAACTGGCGCTGGCCGGGCAGGCCCGCCTGCAATGGGCCGCCAGTCTGCGAGAGGCCGCAGCACTTAAGCTGAACAAGTTTCAGAACCAGACATACTTTTTTGGTATCAGTGGTCTAAAACTTTATGGGTATCTTAATGACCCACGCCTGCCTGCCGCCATTACCCCCACCACCAAAACCGCAGGTGGCACCGCGTGGGACAACGCCACCCCGGAAGAACGGCAGGATGACGTTATTGCTCTTATCAACCAGTTGCGCAAACAAACCGCCGGGCTGGTGGATACGGATACCCCCATGGTGCTGGGCCTTGCCCCAACCCGCATGGGTTTGCTAACGCGCCGCAACAGTTTTGGCCTTTCCGCCTTAACCATGCTGCGTGAAACCTACCCCAATCTGCGCTTTGTGCAGGCCGTAGAATACGGAGATGCCGCCGCCAACGGCGTGCAGACCATGCAAATTATGGCCGACCACGTGGATGTGCAGAAAACCGCAGAAGCCGCATTTACAGAAAAACTGCGTGCCCATGCCGTGGTTACAGAAGCATCGGCATGGAAGCAGAAGCTTTCTCAAGGCACATGGGGGGCCATTATTTACATGCCCGCAGGCATTGCCACCATGACAGGCCTGTAAAACACAGCCCGCGTAACGCAAACCCTGCATAAAAACGGAAAAACACATGGCAACATCATCAACAGTTACCGTTGGATGCAAGCTTCCCAACGGGCTTGTGCTGGAACTGGCAGGCCAGAAGCACGAACTGGCAGGCGCACGCACAGCCAAGGCGGGCGGGTATGGGCTTACCCCCGTGCCAGCAGAGTTCTGGCAGGCATGGGCGCAAAAATACGCAGGCTTTCCACCGCTGGAAGCCGGGTTGATTTTTGCGCAAACCTCGCCAGAAAAAGCCGCAGGCCAAGCCAAGGAGCAAGCCAGCCTGCGCACGGGTATGGAACCACTTAACCCCGCAGCGCCAGCCCACGGCATTACACCCGCATAAAGCCAAACTTTCCGTTATTTTGCAGCATGTAAAAGGATGTTTTTCATGCCGGAAAACCAGCCAATGCAAGCGGCTGCCTTATCTACTGCCTGCAACATGGCGGAAGATGGGGCCGTTGTGTTTGATGCCGCAGCTTTTAAGGCATGCTACCCCAACCTTGTAGCCAGTGCGGGGGCAGATGCCGCAAGCGCGTGTTTTGCCCGTGCAGGGCTGTTCTTGAACAACTCGGCCACATCCCCCGTGCGCAACCCGGCCCGCCGGGCAGATTTGCTGATGCTGATTACAGCACATCTGCTTCAGCTTGGCCTTAATAGCGGGGTGTATGCCACCGGGGCGGGGGATGGTGCGCCAGCCCTTGTGGGGCGCATTACCACCGCACGCATGGGCAGCGTGCAGGTACAGGCCGATATGGGCACGGTTTCCCCCACGCAGGCGTGGTGGGTGCAAACACCTTATGGCGCAACCTTTTGGGCGGCATCTGCCTTTTTGCGTATGGGGCGCTATGTGCCGGGGTGGCTACAGAGGGCGATTTCATGGCCATGAACGCAGTGTTCAACATGGCGTTGGGGGCCACGGCGGCTTTGTTGCCATCTGTGCCCGCCATATTGCGTATCAACACGGGTTATAAAACCGCAGCAGATGGCACCACCACCCCATGCACCATGGATATTGCCGTAACCATTCGGGTTCAGCCCGTGCCTACAGATGAGCTTACGCAAACAGATGGGCAAAACCAAAGCACCATTCAGCGAGAAATCTATATGCCCGGCACAATTTGCGGGGTGGATGGGGCGCATCAGTTTGGGGGCGATGTATTTGTGTTTGATAACGCGCACTGGCTGGTAACGGCTCAGCCCGAAGCTTGGGGTGGGCAATGGTGCCGCGTGTTGGTAACCCAACAGGTGGCGGCATGAGCACTCAAGTTGTGCAACAGCCAGATGAAGAAACGGTATTTGCCGCTTTGCGCACTTTTTTAACGGAAGTTCTGCCAGCAGGCACAACCGTTTTGCAGGCCCGGCAAAACCGCACGCCACCTCCACGCGGTATGTTGGTGTTAATGGCGCCTCTGCACCGCCAGCCTATTGGCACGGGTAGCACGCATTATGGGGCGCAAAGCTGCACCCTGTTGCGGCAGGAGCAGCTTGCCACCCAGATCAGCCTTTTTGGCACGGATGCCGCAGATGCCGCGCAAACAGTGCTCACCCTTTGGCGTGATGTATGGAGCACCACGTTTTTTACAAACCTTGTGGCACAACAGCAAGATATGCCACGCATTGCCCCTTTATATGCAGATAATGCCGAGTGTCTGCCCTACATCAACGCGCAACAACAATACGAACCCCACTGGCAGCTTACCCTGCACAGCCAGCTTACTTTTTCCATCACCCTGCCAGCCGCCACAGCTACCACTGCCACAGTGCACAGCGTGGCCGCAGACAGGCTTTGAAATGCGAGTAAAACCTGCATGATCCTTCCTGTTTCTTCCCTTGTGTCTGTCACGCCGGGTGTGCTGGCGGCGGGGGGCACCACAAACCTGCTGAATGGGCTTGTGTTTTCTACAAATACGGCGCTTTCTTCGGGCCTTTCCATGTTTACAACGGCGGCGGAAGTAGCAGCCACATGCGGTGCGGAAAGTATTGAAGCCAGCATGGCCAGCATTTACTTTGCGGGCTACACCAATGCGCAGGATCTGCCGCAAACGCTGTATTTTTACCAACTGCCCGCCAGCCCGGCAGATACGGATTACACCACAGCGCTTACAAATGCTGCCGCCGCCAGTGCAGATTGGTGCGCTTTTGCATTTGCGCAGGAGCCAGATGCCACAGCCAAAACGGCTATTGCCGCATGGATGCCCACAAACCCCAACCGCTACTGGGGCATTATGCAGGATAATGATGCCAGCATTTTGCAGGCAGGATCAGCCTGTTTTGGCAAAACTGTTACAGCACAGGCTACGCCGGGGCTAACGTGCCTGTGCAATACGGATGGCAACGGCACACTGGCCGCCGCCCTGTGTTTAGGCTGGGCCGCCAGCATGAACCCACAGCGCAATGCCGGGCGTACCACGCTGATGTTCCGCAACAATGGGGGCGTAACCCCGGCGGATATTACGGCCACACAAGCACAAGCATTGCTAGAAAATGGCTACAGCTTTTATGGTTCCTACAAAAGTGGAGATTCCACATTCAGTTTTCTCAATAACGGTGCAGTGTCTGGCCCGTTTGCATGGGCAGACAGTTATCTAAACCAGATCTGGATGACATCCTCCTTCCAGTCTGATCTGCTCACGCTGTTTTCTTCCGTGGGGCAAATTCCTTATGCCACGCAGGGTGATACGCTTCTGGCTACCGCTGTGCAAAACACGATTGATACTGCTGTAGCTTTTGGCGCTATCCAGCCCAACGTATCGCTTTCTGCCGCGCAGGCGCAGGTGGTAAATGCACAGGCTGGGCGCAGCATTGCAGATACGCTGGCCACACGCGGGTGGTATTTGCTGCCCGGTGCTTCTACCGCATCTGCCGCTACACGGGCCAAACGTGGGCCAGTGCAGGCGCGGTTCTTTTACATGGATGGGCAGTCTGTCCAGTCTATCTCTCTGGCTACAGTAGAGGTGCAGTAAGCATGTCTGATTACGATATTACCGCCGCCAACTCGGTTTTTACCATTACGGTGCCGGGGTTATACAATACACCCATTACGCTGGAAAACTACGCCGCCGATCGTGCTTTCGAAACCAGCATGCGGGATCTGGCAGAAACCTCAATGAGCATAGATGGCTACCTGAGCGCTGGTTGGATACCCACCCCTGTTCGGCAAACAATCTCTTTGGCGGCCAGCAGTGAAAGTGGCTTGGTGTTTGAGGCCATTGCCGCAGCGCAGGATGCCCAGCGCGGGCTGTATCGGCTGGGGGCGGAAATTCAACTGCCTTCCATTGGGCGCAAATATACCATGGTGCGCGGCCTTTTGCAGGCCGTGGCTGTTATGCCCAGCGCAGGCCGCGTGCTGGAAGGCCGCAGTTTTGAAATTCTGTGGGAGCGCGTATTGCCTGCTGCCTTGTAAAAAACAGATGTTTTTAAAAAGATACAGGAAAGAGCAGGCATGAAAACCGTGGAATACACGCACCCCCTGCCGGGGGAAGACCAAGGCAAGGTATTTGTGCTGACACGCATGGATGCGTTTGCCGCAGATAGCTGGGCGCGCCACGTGTTGCAGGCTGCCATACGGGGCGGCGCGCGCGTGGGGGCGGATATGGCGCAGGCAGGCCTTGCCGGGCTTGCCGCTTTTGGGCTGGAAATTTTTGGTTTTATGGAAGAAGCCGATTTAGATGCTGCTTTGGCCCGGCTGATGCAATGCGTTAAAATGCGGCCAGATCCGCACCGGCCAGAAGTAACACGTGCTGTTATTTCCGCCGATTTTGCAGAACCCGAAACTCTGGGCATGGTGCGGGCCGAGGCTTTTAGGTTGCATGTGGGTTTTTTGCGGGCCGCCGCGCACCAGCTTTTCCCCCTAGTGGCGGCTTTGCTGGGGGAAGAGGCCGCACAGGCCCCGTTGTAAACTGTGTAAATATCTCGCCCGCTATGGCGGCGGTTGTGGCATCGGGTCTTGCATCGTTACATGATCTGAAAACAATTTACGACAGCGAAGATTTTTATACGCTTGTCGAAATACTTTCTGTCCGCAACTGGAATATGGCGCATGCTCCCACGCAGGAAAGCCCCCAAACATGGCCAAAATTGTAAATACTTTGCCCCACAGCAGAGCACGTGCAACGTTGCCGTTGCTAGAACGGCTGCGCCGTGTGTTGGAACGCTTTATGCAGCCCCATGCACAGGTAAAAAAGAAGGAACACAAGGGCCTTTTAGCGTTATTGCACCTTCTGCACCAGTATAGCCTAGGGGGCGTGCATATGCCTTTGGGGGCGGGGGCGCAGAAACCTGTATTTTCTGTTCCTCTCTCTGCGCTGGGGGCAGGGTCATCTGTGTTTGCGCCGACAACAGGCCGTGCGGAAC
>NZ_VHOP01000084.1:0-820 GCF_008704325.1 Acetobacter sp. DmW_125128
TTAGAGCCTGATCCGAAAGTTTTTGAACAATACCAGCATGTTGTGATTCATTCGTCTTTGCGAAGAGATGGAGTGAATAGTGGCATGGACTGGTATTGCCCGACACGAACATAGCCGGGAGGGATTGCGATATCCATCGGATATGACGGATGCCGAGTGGGCTTTGATTATGCCGTTCGTGCCCCCGGCGAAACGGGGCGGACGGCCTCGCACGGCGGATATGCGCGAGGTTGTAAACGCGATACTCTATATCGCCTCGGGTGGGTGTGCGTGGCGTCTGCTGCCGAAATGCTTTCCACCGGTCTCGACCGTCAGGCGCTACTTTTACGCATGGCGTGATGCCGGACTGTTCGAAGCGATGAACACGGTACTGGTCATGAACCTGCGGGAGATCGAAGGGCGTGAGGCCTCCCCGAGCGCGGGCGTGATTGATAGCCAGTCGGTGAAAACCACGGAAAGTGGTGGAATTTCCGGTTATGACGCTGGAAAGAAGGTCAAAGGTCGCAAGCGCCATATTCTGACGGATACCTGCGGCTTCCTGATCTTCCTCCTTGTTCATGCCGCTGACATTCAGGATCGTGACGGGGCTGTCGATGTCCTGGCGGCAATACGCAGGCGCTTTCCCTGGCTGCGCCACATCTTCGCCGATGGCGGCTATGCCGGTAATAAACTGCGATCCGCGCTCGCCAGCATGGGAAAATGGACGGTCGAAATCATCAGGCGATCAGACACAGCCAAGGGCTTTGAAATCCTGCCTCGCCGCTGGGTGGTCGAACGAACATTCGCCTGGCTCGGTCGCTGCAGGCGGCTCGCCAAAGAC
>NZ_VHOP01000085.1:0-2040 GCF_008704325.1 Acetobacter sp. DmW_125128
TTTTCGGAAACCATCTTGCAAGAATCCGGGGGGTGGAATTTGTTATTTCACGACTCCCTTTCGGTATCCGTCCAGTCTCAGTTTTCTGGGCATAAGTGTTTGTTTTTGTACAAATAGTGGTGCTGTTTGTTGTGGAATCAGTCTCAAACATTTATGCCCTTGTGGTTGGTCGCATCTTGATTGTGCATCCTGTCGCATGACGAGCACATAGTGGGTGCGCCAACCAAAGGTCTCGTGTGCATCGGTTTTTCCTATTGAAAGGAAAAGATCGTGCAGTGAGGAATATGTAAGAGGTGATGGATAGGGCAGCCAGTGCGGCCTGGTTCGTCAGTATGACTGAGAGGAAGAATGAGCCATGACATAGTTTCCCCCAAAAACGACTGAGGCCCCGCTTTCGCGAGGCCTGCAGACACAAAAAACATTCCCAAGGGGATGTCGGAGTAAAAATCGTTTGGCGACAATTTTTCTCCGACATTTGCCGTAAAATTGCAAGTCTTTTCTTGCCATAGGGGATGCTTGTCCTGCGGGTCAGGAGCGCGACGGGTTTTTTTTACCCATTCGTCGGATAAAAAGAATAATGATAACAGAAGGTTATGCCCGTTCTGCGGGTATCAGGAAAATCACGCCTGCCATGGTTGCGGCGCGCACAACAGCTGAGGCCCTACCGCTGCAGGCTGTGGAAATGAGCGACCTTTATCGCTATTTGCGTCAGGGACGGTCGATTCTCGGCCTGACATGCCAGCAGACAGAACTGCTCTGTTATCTGATCGCATTTACCCAACCTGCCGACTGGTCAGGTGAGGACGATGTTCTGCCCGTCTCGACGGCTTCCAATCTGGATATCCAGCAACGCTTTGACCTCGGCCGAACCCGCGTCAAAACTCTGTTGCGCGAACTTGCCGAAGCAGGGTGGCTTCTCTACCGGGATAGTCCTAACGGACAGCGATACAGGCGATCAGGCCCGTTCACTCCAAGGGGACAGCAGGCTTACGGCTTTGATCTTTCTCCGCTCGCCCGCCGATTTGAGGAATTGGAACGCGCAGCACAAACGGCTCTGTGGCGGCAACAGGAAGGTCGCCGCCTGCATCGCGAAGTCACGATGATTGCCAGGACGATCTATGCTCTTTTCCAGACTGCTGATGAGGCAGGGCTTACGGTAAAAGATAGACAACAGATACTGGCTCGCACCTCTGCGTTGGTCAGTCAGCGTGGGACAGATCGCGATCCTCAATGGCTTGACCCGATATGCCAGGAGTTACGCCAGCTTCACGATCAGCTGGAGAGGGACATTTCGTATCTTCAAGAGGTCGAACATCAACCTGATGAGACCAAAGCTTCGTCTCTTTTATCTGTGGAAAGTGACCCCATGGGGTCACCTGAGCGACCCCAATATACTAATACAAACCCATCCATATTAGCTAAAGCTACTGTAAAAGCAGACGGCTTCGCCGAAAATTGCATTGAAGCTACGCGTAGTCGGCCGTCCTCGTCTTCCCGTGTTGCAGAACACCAGGCGCCACCCCCTTCTGCGGCGGATCCATTGAGGGGATTCCGGGCCAAGCCGACATTCGTGCTGCATATTGCCCCGATTTTCCGTCAGTATTGCACTTCCGATAGGCCGGCCGAGACGCAGATCATCCAGGCAGCGCTCTACGCGTGCGAACAGCTGGGAATTTCCAGACACGCCTGGGCACAGGGCCAAGCTGTTTTTGGGGACTATCCGAATGCAGTGGTGATCGCAGCAATTGCCGCACGGACAGATGCTGGAGAAGTCCGTTCACCGGGAGGACTGCTCCGTGCCATGATTTCGCGCTACCTGTCGGGTCAACTCGCACTGGATCGTACACTCTACGGGCTGGCGGAGAAGCTGAAAAACGGTCCGACTGTCGTGCAGTAAGCGTCAACCAGGTGGTTTCAAGTTCAAGCAAAAAATGTGTTTTTGGTCGCATCATGCTCTGGCTGAGTCGTGATCGTAGGAGATCATACGATGCAGACGATAAGGGATATGTTTCCCCCTTCGCTCGGCACAACCGGGAGGAC
>NZ_VHOP01000086.1:0-1103 GCF_008704325.1 Acetobacter sp. DmW_125128
TTCCACTCTGGATGGAAAGACGCTGAGCACAGACGATCTGCAAAGCAAGTTTGAGGCCATTGAGGAATTTGTAGGCACCACAATGCCAGGGCTTCTGGATGTTACGGCATCCGGTTCCGAAAGCCTGATGCAGCAGGTGGATGATCTGAAGCAGAAATACCAGGACGCCGCCAACACGGCAGCATCCTATGGTCTGGATGCCCAGGCATTGCTGGATAAAGGCAATGCCATTGCTGCTGCCATGATTGCCAATGAGCAGAACACGCTTTTGCAATCTGATCAGTCTGTGCAGGCGCGTTATCTGTCTGCCACGGGTGATCAGGAAGGTGCGGATCTGCTCAATCAGCAGGTTTCGGCCGCACAGGAAATCCAGCAGTTGCAGGATAACTGGCGGGGCTTCCTGGGTGATAACTTTGCCGATAACGTCACCTATCAGCAGCAGCTTGCAGATCTGGAGAAAACCCAGAATGCCGAGCGGTTGCAGATCCAGCAGGAGTATCAGGAAAAAGCTCTGGAGGCGCAGAAGGCAGCTCAGGAACAGGCGCTGGAATATCAGTCTGAAGCAAATGAGAAGCTGGAGTCTGTTTTTGACAGTCTGGACACCTATGAAAAAGGGCTGACCACATCAGACGCTTCGCCATTATCGGTGGCGGATCAGTACAAGGCGGCTAATGATAATCTGCATACGGATTATCAGGCTGCTCTGGGTGGGAATTATGATGCCCTGTCTGCGCTCCAGACTGACATGCAAAACTTCCTGTCTCTGTCCCAGAAATTCAATGGTGGCGGAGCAGCCTATGTGTCTGACTTCAATATGGTGCAAACCATCGTCAAGGCGCTGGGTGGCATGGATCTGACCAAGGTGCAGGCCGATGTGCTGAATAAGATCCAGCAAGGCCAATCTAATCAGACGGAAACACTGGCCTCGCTTTTGCAGGATCTTCTCAAAACGTCTGTGGCACAGCTGCAAGAAACACGCTTTCAGGCGGAAAAATCTTCCGCAGCCTAACGGGATATCACCACAATGCAGCAACGCTGTTTTCTGGGAACGCTGGCCTGCGGGCCTGCGGCTTCCCGCACGACCACATGCCTGTCTTCTGGCG
>NZ_VHOP01000008.1:0-153932 GCF_008704325.1 Acetobacter sp. DmW_125128
CGCAAAAACCGTCAATCAAATCGCCAAAACCCAGAAATTACCGGCCAAGCACATCAATCAAGGGTTCTTCGATCCCTCCACCTGTTTGGGGCATGGCACCTCTTACAAGAGATCATCTTTTCGTGAGCGGAGATGATGATATAACGCGCATCCTTCTATTACAAAACGCGTATAAAACCCCTCTTTTCATTCTTTTTCTTTAGAGGAGAAATCATGACAGCCCGTACGGGACATGATGCCAAGCTGGTTATTGCCATTCTGCTGGTAACAATGGCAATGGGCATGCTGGATGCCATATCCCTACTGCATCTGAAGATTTTTGCAGGATATATGACAGCCACCATTATTCTTATGGCTGTTAATATTGCCACTTCTCAGGCCATTGTTCTTTCTGGTCTGGAAGCCATTGCCTGCTACTTTACGGGGGCCGTTATTGGTGGCCGCCTGGTGCGGCGTGAGCGCCATACGCGCCTTGTGGTGGGTGACATTCTGTTAGGCGTTGGCTGTCTTGTAGGGCTGGCCGCATTTGTATGGTGTGCGCACATTAACGGCAGCATTTACATTACGCTGGGTATGCTCTCGCTTGCTATGGGGCTGCAAACTTCTGCCACACGCCATGCCAAACTGCCAGATATGGTGTTGCCAGCCGCTACAATGGTGCTGCATGGGCTGGCCCATAACAGCACAGTGGCCGGTGGCACAAATTCTGGCACATGGCGCAGATTAGCCGCTATTGCCAGCCTGTTTGTAGGTGCTGTTATTGGCACGCTGGTTTCTGATAAAAATGTTGGAATTGGTATTGCCGCAGCCGGTATGACCATTTTTGCGGCGGGTGGCCTGCTGCATTGGCGCCGGCACCCTCTTGCGCTGCATCTGGATAAACTGAGTATTCCCTAAACTGCGGGAATACTCAGTTAAACGTAAAGTTCAGCCAGCTTTTTTGTTATTGGTGGCAAAGTAAACGGCCATAAGGTAGCACACCACTGTGCTGCCCATGGTTGCCAGAGCCGTCATCCGTTCGGATGGGTTCAGCAGCATAGCCACAAACACCAGCACCACACCGGCCAGCGTAAGGTAATTGCACAGCGGAAAAAACGGCAACGTGTAATTTTCTGCTTCTGTGCCAGCCTGCCGTGCTGCCCGGCGCGTCACAATGTAAGATGTTACAATCAGACTGTAGATTAACAGAATAACGCCACCACTACAGCTTAGCAGGAAAGCAAAGATGGTGCCCGGTGCAAGAATGGATGAGAAAGCCACCAACGTACCCGCCACACTGCTAACGATAATGGCCTTACGCGGCACAACAGCAGCCGAACTCCGCGCCAGAAACGCCGGGGCATCACCCTGAGCAGCCAGCTCTGTCAGAATACGCGATGTAATATACATGGCGGAGTTCAGGCAGGATAAAATGGCGCTTAGCACCACAATGCGCATCAGCAGCCCCGCGCCCGGTACGCCCATAACATCCATAGCCGCCACAAAAGGTGACTTGCCAGCTACAATGTTTGTCCACGGCACCACAATCAGGATCATACCCACGGCGGCTACGTAAAACAGTGTAATACGGCGGCCAAGGCTGCGGGTTACGCGGGCCACATTTTTACCCGGCTCTGGAGATTCAGCCGCTGCCACTGTGGCAATTTCCGAACCCATCATGGTGAACAAAATGGTGGGAATAATAGAAAGGAGCGCCACAATACCATGCGGAAAAAGCCCGCCATGCCCCAGCAGGTTTTCCTTTACAGAAACGCCGGGCCCAAACACATGCGCCACATATAAAAGAGAAATAGCAATAAAGGCGATAATGCTGAAAACCTTAATGGCAGAAAGCCAGAATTCACATTCACCAAAAACACGGGGGGCAGCAAAGTTGATCAGTTTAAGAATAAGAATCAGCACAATAGAAAGCAGCCAAACCGGCAGATGCACCCAATCCTGTAACAAAATGGCGCCGGCTATGGCCTCACTGCCCAACACCACCACCCAGAAGAACCAGTAAAGCCACCCAGCGGTAAAGCCCACCTTATCTCCATGTGCGGCGCGAATATATTCCACAAAGGACCCACGCCCGGGGTCCGCCACAACCATTTCCCCCAGCATGCGCATCACCAGGATAACCAGAAATCCTACCAGCAGAAACGCCAGCAGAACCGCAGGCCCTGTTGCTGCAATGGCAGCGCCACTGCCAACAAACAGACCAGCCCCAATAGTGCCACCCAAAGCGATCATGGCAATGTGGCGATTACGCAGCCCGTCTGCAGGTTTTCCCGCAGGGAGGGTTGTCGGTTCGGGCATCAGGAAATCCTTTGTTCTTGTTATCCTGTAAGTGTTTCTACCCCAAAACGTTTTGTTTTGGGAAATCTTCGTTAAAAATGCTTGTAAAAATAGGCTTCCAGCACGCCTGCATGCCGCCCGATATTGTGCATGCGATACCCCGTTGGCACCCCCGCACGAGAAAGCGCACGCCCTGCCGGGCCACTAAAGGCCGTGCCTGCGGCAACAGCGGCTGATGTGGTTTCATCCAGCATATATTCGGCCGTAAAATCCACTTCGTTTGAAACATGGCGGCCCACGTTCTTCAGCCCCATGCCAGAGGGATACAGCAAGGAGAGATCGTAAAAATGCACACCCAGCTTAAGCTCATCCTTTTTACGAAACAGGTGCACCGGTGGCGTGCCTGTTAGATCAAACTGGTGCACTTCCAGATCAGAAAGTGGGGCCAGATACATGCCCACAATTTCACCCGGCCAGTAACCGCCATAGGTGTAGCGCTTACCATCGTACAAAAAGAACGTATCGTAATTGCGCTTAACCGAACCTTCGGCATTTTTGCCGCCGCCAAAGCGCGTGTACCGATAAAACAGATGCGGCTTCCACGGCAGCATGGAAAACGTATAGCCGGGTTCGAAAAACATGCCGTAGGCTTCTACAGATTTGTAGCCATTGCCTGGGTGGCTGTTCTGCTCGGATACAAAGTTGCCATAGAACGTAAAGTTCTTGGAAATTCCCAACACCTTAACGGGAAACAACGTGCCGCCCCAGCTTAGAGCCGCCACGTTCATGCCGTTACGATCTGCACGCGTGGAATAATCGTAATGAGATGACCCATCTGCATCGCGCACATGGAAGTAGGTTAACGTTACATACGCAGCACGATCTGCATATGTAGAACCCCCATGCCCACCGGGTTTGTTCTTGAACCAAGATACATCAAACCCAACAAACTTGGTTTTGGGGCGGTCATACCCGCGGTCAATGTCGTTGTCGGAATTACTTTCCAACATAAAGACATCCCCACGCACGGAATCACCTTCCAGCTTGATCACGCCGGGGCCAGAAAACGCATATCGCGGTGCATACCACCATGCGCCTCTATCACCCGCGCTGTAGGTGCCTTTACCAATCAGGAAGCCATCATCCACCGCAAAGGCCTGCCTGCCGCCCAGCACCGTAAGAATCTGGTTGCCACCTGCCATCTTTAACGGCACTTCTACGCCCAGATTGGCTTCTTCCAGATAAATGGAACGCGGCGTGCCAGATGTTTGCGAAACTTCTTCCGCATCACCATCACCCAACGTGGTGGCGCCAATGGCAGATGCCTTGCCAATAACGGTAAAGCCCCAGCCTGTTTGCCAAGACCCCATGAGCATAGGCTTGCCGTAAAATTCGCCATATGTGCTGTTTTTATGCCGCACTAAAGCGCCGGAAGATTTGGTGCCATAAGACCCTGCGCCAAAGTTGGTATTGGGCAGGAAAAAAGCAGACCCACCAATATCCAGCGCACCCTGAAGGGTGATCCCCTTAACGGAAACAAGCGTTTGTTCTGCCCGCACTTCCTCTGGAGCGGCAAAAGCAGCCAGACCAAGCGCTACCAAAGAACAGCTTGCCTTAACAAACCCGCGAGACCCACGGCACACTGAAGTGGCATGAGAGCGCGCATGCCGGACAAAGGAATTATTCATCATCAGCCCGCGCCTGCATGAAGTTGAAACCCAGACGCACACGCACAAAAAAAGCGATAAAGCCGTTTCTGTACAAAAATGATATCCTGCATCAGATATGCCACGTGTAGAGGATCTCCTTGTTGCAATCTGTTACGGGACAGATATGTATTGCATATACACATCTCTTTTTATAATCATCACACAACAATATATGATATTCAAGAGATTATAATAAAAAAATCTGAATCTTTTTTACTTCTATATTTTGTATAATCAAAATGTATTGTTAAATAATAAAAAGAGTATTTTGTATTTCTTTCATGTATTCCAAAACAAAGAATGCTTACCATATCGGATGTGAAACAATAATTTCATAAAAAAATATCTTGCCACATGCACAATGTACATGCGCTTGAGCACACATCTGCTTTCTTAGTGTGGTTTGATTCTATGCGCGATATGTATAATTCTTTGTCTTAAAAATAAAATAACATATATACTATATTAAAAATTTGAGAATTGCAGTTACTGTCATGAATATATTTTTATATATTTATATTGATTTTCTTATTTATTAAAAAACTTTAAATAATATGATACATATATATTACTCTCACACCAAAAATCGGAACAAGTAACGCTTTACACATTCCCATGCCGCAAACACTTGGTCATTCTGGAAGGGCAAAGAAGCCATGCCCTGTTCCAATGTTTTATGGACGCATGACACCAACATTAAAACAGGGCATTCCCACATTACTGCGGCATGCTTGGGTATTTTACGGGCACGTGTTCAGATATACCGCCATCCCACACACCACCTTTGGTGGTATCCGGCGTATCCGGGTCTTCCACCTTTACCTTCTTGGCTGCCCCACCATCCCATACACCGCCTTTGGTTGTATCGGGCTGATCCGGGTTTTTGACCTCAACATGTCTTGAGACACCACCATCCCATGTGGCTGCAGAAGCACTCTGTACAAACCCGAGGCCAAGAACAGCGACACACATATAAAGTGTCTTTTTCATTCCTCTCTCCTCGTTTAACAAAACTGTAACAGAATGTATTTCTTATTTGTTTATTTTCAACACGAGTACTGTGCATTCTCCGTATATCTGCTCTTTAAAAAAGCAGTAATCGTAAGCAGCTCCGCGCAGCCATATCGCCACAAAAAAAGGAACCCAAAAGGGTTCCTTGCTCATGATTTATCTTGTGTAGAGAACATATTTTGCGAAATAAGTACCTTCTCATATCCATTGGAAGAACAACGGCTGACCACCACCAGCACGGTATATCGTGCTACTAGCTGAGGCTCGCAATTTATTGATTTATTTGTCTTCGGGAAGTTGGAGCGGATGAAGGGAATCGAACCCTCGTATGCAGCTTGGGAAGCTGCCGTTCTACCATTGAACTACATCCGCATCTTTATGGCGCGCACTATATCGATACATCTTACAAAAAGCAACGTGTCAGTTTCACTCGGCTTCCATTTCCGCGCTCACCAGATCAGAAATATGGCCGATTTCGCGCAGATGCAGCCCCTCCGGCGGCCGAGAGCGCGTATTACCGCGTGCAATGCGCCGGGGCAGCACGGCACGGTCGAACCCCAGCTTGGCGGCTTCCTTCAAACGGGCATCAGCCTGCGCCACCTGCCGCACTTCGCCAGAAAGACCTACCTCGCCAAAATAAACCTCTCCGGGGCTGGTGGGCACGCCGCTGGCGGCAGAAACCAGAGCCGCTGCCACGGCCAGATCTGCCGCAGGTTCCGCCACTTTCAAACCCCCAGCTACGTTCAGATACACGTCCATGCCAGAAAGTTTGAGCCCGCAGCGTGTTTCCAGCACAGCCAGCAACATAGAAAGGCGGCCTGTATCCCACCCCACCACGGCGCGGCGTGGTGCGCCATCTCCACTTTTAGGGGCCAGTAGCGCCTGCACTTCCAACAAAACGGGGCGCGTGCCCTCTAGCCCGGCAAACACGGCAGACCCGGCAATATTACCCCGCCGTTCAGCCAGAAACAGAGCAGATGGGTTGCTAACTTCCTCCAGCCCGCGGTCTGTCATGGCAAACACGCCAATTTCATCTGTTGCGCCGTAGCGGTTTTTGGCCGCACGTAAAATACGAAACTGGTGGCCTCTATCGCCTTCAAAATACATCACGGCATCTACCATGTGCTCCAACACACGCGGGCCTGCCAGCGCACCTTCCTTGGTGACATGCCCCACCAGAATAAGGCTGAACCCCCGGCGCTTGGCCGTGCGTATCAGCTCAAACGCACAGGCCCGCACCTGAGAGACCGTACCCGGTGCGCTATCTATGGTTTCCAGCCACATGGTTTGGATAGAATCAATCACCACCGCCCGGACATCGGGTTCGGCTTCCAGCGTGGCCACAATATCTGCCACGTTAATAGATGCTGCCAAATCCAGCTTGGCCCCGGCCACACCTAAGCGTTGCGCCCGCAGGCGGATCTGATCTACCGCTTCTTCACCAGAAATATATAGCACTCGCTCGCCCTTGCCTGCCAATTTGCTGGCGGCCTGAAGCAGCAGGGTGGATTTGCCTATGCCGGGGTCTCCCCCCACAAGCACAACAGAGGCAGGCACAAGGCCACCGCCTAAAACCCGATCAAGCTCTGCAATACCTGTTTGGGTGCGCGGTGGAAGTTTGATCTCCCCTTCCAGCGCCTGTAGCGCCACGCGCCGCCCCTTGCCACCACGCACTGCGGCAGAAGATGCGGCCAAGGGTTCTACAGCCATTTCTTCCAGCGTGTTCCATTCACCGCAGGCATCGCACTGCCCTGCCCATTTGGCATGTACAGCGCCACAGTTGGTGCAAACATAGGTGCGGGAAGGTTTTTTAGCCATCAGGCAAGCTCTTGTGCTATCCAGTTCATGCCCTTGATGTGGAATAAAACGGGAACAAACTCAAGGGCTCGCGGAAACTGTTTTTTATGCGTAGCCCAATTGCGCGTTCAGATCGGCCATGCCGGACTTATGGAAATACGCCTCAAACACATCACACCACGGGTCTGGCTGCTGCCGAACCTTGCCCGAAAATGTTGGGGTGCGTGCACCATATGTCTGCACAAACGCGGCAGACAGGCGCTGCGTGAACTCTGGATTGATGGCCTGCAATTTTTCAATATTATGCGGCTGCAAATCACCCTGCTTCAGACTTTCATAACGCAGCACAATACTTTGGGGCGATGTATCAGCAAGCATCATGCGGGCCATCTGGCGCACATGCTCCAGCCCACGTTCATGCTCTACAGCTAAAAAGGCCGCCACGCGGGCATCGCCTTCCTGCTCACGCCAGAATTGGCCCAGAAAATCATCTGGCTCAGGCGGGATCATGTATAGCAAAAAGCGGAACATGCTTTTCATGATATCACGCAGGTTCCGCACAACAGAAAGCACCACAACGCCTTGGCTGCGCACATGGTCTATTACGTGCTGAAAATCACAATGCGCCACAACGTGCCCACCTTGCAGCGTGGCTGTTACCAGATCCAACGGGCAATACAGCCGCACGCTTTCGGGCATAATGTGCACACGTTCATCCGGCAGGCCACGGTAATCATCCACCACATCCTCTCCACCCAGATGCAGGCGGTGGGAAGGACAGCCTGCCGCCTTTAACGCAGCTTCCACATAATACGTGCCTGCCTTGGGAATGGTGTTGACCATAACGGGCGGCAGGCCCGGTGTTTCACACGTGTTTGTTGTTATCAGGGTGTTAAGATACAGGGGGTATCTGCGGCCTTCTACTGTGCCAGCCCACCCGTTTCCCGTTCGATGATACCGGCTGCTCACCTGCCCCTGCATATTCAGCAGGCACAGCTCCTCTCCATCCATACGCCATGTATGTTCGTTTTCGTGCCGATACCCGTAAAGCTGCCCATCGGGCAGAAAGACAACCTTGCCGTAATTGGTGGTGCAAGGAGACCCAAATACAAAAACAGAACGGGAAACATCATCCATAATTGAACACCCCTATAGAGTGCCATTGTGCAAAATGGCTGGGGGGTGTTTGCCACCTCTGTTCATAAATTTAAACAAATATTTATTATTGCAAGACCACCATCCCCCAACCCCACCACGCAACGATGCTTTGACGAACCCGCCCGCACGGGTTACGGCTCTGGAACTGCCTTTTCACACTTCAGCAGGAACGGACAGTCCACACTCATGGACATGGTGCTTGATCTTGTGGCCCGCCTTGGCCGCGCTACACTTTCCCTTATTCGCGCGGCGGGGGCTTTGGCCCTGTTTGCGGCTTCTGGGCTTTCGCACATTGTGCGCCCCCCGTTTTACGGCCGGGTATTTTTATCCACTTTTTTAGAAACGGGCTTTTTCTCTCTGCCTGTTGTAGCCCTTACGGCGCTATTTTCTGGCGGGGTAATTGCGCTGCAATCCTATACCGGGTTTGCACAATACCACGCCCAAAGCGCCATTGCCGGTATTGTGGTGCTGGCCGTTACGCGTGAACTGGGGCCTGTGCTGGCGGGCCTTATGGTAGCAGGCCGCGTAGGTGCCGCCATGGCTGCCCAGATTGGCACCATGCGTGTAACAGACCAGATAGACGCGCTTACAACCCTTTCCACCAACCCCATGAAGTATCTGGTTGCCCCACGTCTGCTGGCCGGGCTGATTGCCCTGCCCCTGCTGGTGTTGGTGGCAGACATACTGGGCGTTGCGGGTGGCTTTACTGTAGCGGTGGTGAAGCTGGGCTTTTCTGCCCCTGCTTACATTACAGCCACGCTCAACTCTCTTAAGGCCATTGATGTCACGGTGGGGTTAGTAAAGGCGGCGCTGTTTGGGTTCCTTATTGCGCTGATGGGCTGCTATTACGGCTACAACAGTAAAGGCGGGGCAGAAGGTGTGGGCTCTGCCACAACAGCCGCGGTGGTGGCAGCCTCCATCATGCTGCTGGCCTTTGATTACCTGCTGACAGACCTGTTCTTTTCACAATGAGCCAGACCATGACAGGCACCACGCCTAAAATCCGTATTCGGGACCTGCACAAATCCTTCGGCACCAAAAAGGTGTTGGATGGTGTTTCCATGGATGTTGCGCAAGGCACATCCTTTGTTGTTATCGGCGGATCTGGCTCGGGCAAATCCGTGCTGCTGCGCTGTATTCTGGGACTGATTACGCCAGATTCTGGCATTATTGAAATTGATGGCGAAAACGTTCTGGCCGCTCCGGAAAAACGGCGTGAAAAACTGCGCAGCGAAATTGGCATGCTCTTCCAGAACGCCGCGCTGTTTGACAGTTTGACCGTATGGGAAAACGTTACCTTCGGGCTACTGGCCCTGCATAAGATCACCCGCAAGAATGCCCGCAACCATGCAGGCACCATTCTGGCGCAGGTGGGGCTTGATCCTTCTGTAGGGGATTTATACCCCTCCGAACTTTCTGGCGGCATGCAAAAGCGGGTGGGCCTGGCCCGCGCCATTGCCGCCCAGCCAAATATTCTGTTTTTTGATGAACCCACCACTGGGCTAGACCCCATTATGGGCGCGGTCATTGATGGGCTGATTGTAGATTGCGTGAAAAAACTGGGCTCCACCGCCATTGCCATTACGCATGATATGGCCTCTGCCCAACGCATTGGGGATGAAGCCGCCATGCTCTACAAAGGCAAGTTGATCTGGCAGGGCGCGGCATCTTCCCTCATGAACAGCGGCAACCCGTATGTAGATCAGTTCACACACGGGCGGCGTGAAGGGCCCATCAGCATGGAATTGCGGCGTTAATCATACTTGGCTGCAATCTCCACTTGCCCGCGCTGCCCTGCAATGAGATAGAAAAAGCAGACAAAACGGGTAAGGGATATTCGGTAAGATGAAACGCGCGGTTCTGCTGCTAGCCTGCACCTTGGGACTATCCGCCTGTGGCATGTTCAGCTCCAGCGAACCAAAGCATCTGACCACAGCCGCTCAGTGGGAAAAATACGGGTATCATGATCACCTGAAAACTGGTGATGACGACTAACCCCACCTCTTTTCCGATAAGTTGATTTTCACCCCTGCCGCTACTGATGGCAGGGGTTTGCCTGTTGGAATGTGCACAGCATATATGCTGCCTGCACAAAACAGAAACTTGCACATACTCTCCTTATAACACCTCGCTGCTTGCTTAAAAGTGGCGCAACCCCCTCTTGCGCCGCTACGTTACGGACATAAGGGTTATTTTTTCCAGACACCTGAAACACAAGGTTTTCTGATGCGTTTGAAGCGGTTCTGTTCTTTTTTTCTATCGTGCTTTGTACTCACGCAGAGTGCCGTGCTTTTTGGCACCAGTTCCCCCCTTCTGGCAGCAGATACAGAAAATGCACCAGTTACAGCACCGGCCCCAACAACCCTTATTACCAATACTGCGGATATTGTTAGTAACAGCACGCTGGAAAGTATTGGCACAGAAATAAGCGCCATTTACCAAAGCAGCCAGCAGGAAAGAAGCAACGGCCAAAGCACAACAGAGCTTGCCACCCTGCTGCGCCGCGCCAATGCTGTGGCCACGCAAACAGATACCCTGCAAGCCCGCCTAAAACCCTATCAGGCGGTTTATCAGAACTTTCTGGATATTCTGGGCAAACCACCGGGCAAGGATGACCCCGCAGAACCGGCCTCCATTACCGAGCAGCGCACGCTTCTGCTCAAAAAGCAGCAGGATATCAATTCCCGCATGACGCGGCTTAAGCTGTATCAGGTAGAAGCCCAACAGCTTGTAAGTGAACTGCGCCAACATGGCACTGCCATACAGCAAGCCACCTTATGGCAGCGCTTTCCTTCACCGCTTGGGGTCAACTTCTGGTCTCAGTTTACCAATCATTTCCATGCAGACGCCACGCGGTTCAGCGCTCTAGGGGGTGAAGCCCTGGGGGTGCTGGGGGTAGCTTTTGCTGGCAAGCGCATTTTTATTTCTCTGGGTGGCATAGCACTTTCCGCTTTGCTTCTGGTGGGGTGGTTTTTCTCACACGGGATTATCCGCCGGGTGGTAGTGCGTTTTTTGCCTGCGGGGCGTATCCGCCCCATTATTGCAACTCTTATTTGTGGTGTGCTCAGCCTGCTGGCTTGGGGCTTTTCCTTTCAGATTGTGTGGAGCGTTCTAGCCTTTGATAACTCTGCGCTGGATGAAGATTTAAGCACGCTTGGCAGTATGATGGGCGCGCAGTTTCCGCTTTGCGGGCTTGTGATTGAACTGGGGTTTTGCCTGCTTTCACGCCATCCGGAATGGCGTATCTTTCCGATATCGGACGCCATTGCGCGTAATTTACGGCTGTTTCCGCTCTGGTTGGCAGGCGCGCTTATTATGCGCGGGTTCCTGCGTTATATTGATACGCAAAGCGGCATTTCCATGCTGTCCGTACAATTAATGGATGGCCTGTATGTGTTGGCTGTAAGCCCCCTGCTATTTGCCATTCCGCGGGAATTGCGCATTTCCGATCAAACAGAAGATACCCTCAGCCAACCTTCCCGCACTCAGTTTTTAATCAGTCTGGCTATGGGCATTTCCATTATCTGCTGGTTGGCTGTTTTTTCTGGCTACATTCCGCTGGCTTATACCATCATCTCATGGATAAGCATGATGGCTATCAGCATGACGGGCCTTTTGCTGCTTTCTCTTTTGGTTACGGCTATGGCCAGCACGCTTTTTCCGGCCAGTGCACCTTTGGGGCGGCATTTGGTAGAACTGGGCCTGCCCCCGCGGCTTGTAAACCAGATGTGTGTGGTGGTGCCCGGTATTGTAAATGTGCTGTTATTGGCCGTAGCTTATGCCGTTGCCACCAGCGGCGATGGGTTTGACCCACAGCAGATATGGCACCAGCTTTACTGGCTGTTTCATGGTCAGGCCAGCACCGATGGTTCCCACATCTCTCTGGATGCCATTTTGCTGTGCGCTGTGTTGCCGGTGGCAGGCTATTACACCATCAACATTTTAAAATCCTGGTTCAAGCAAAGGTTTTTCCCCACTACACGGTTGGATATCGGGGCGCAGGCCTCTATCCTGAGTATTCTAAGCTATGCAGCATGGATTTTAGTTGGCCTTAGCATGCTGGCGGTGCTGGGCGTTACCGTTAAAAGCATGACATGGGTTGTTAGCGCGCTTTCTGTGGGCATTGGCTTTGGCTTGCAATCCATTGTGCAAAACTTTGTTTCGGGCATTATCCTTATGGCCGAACGCCCGGTTTCCATTGGGGATGTTGTTACTATTGCGGGCGTTACCGGCACGGTGGAACGCATTAGCGTACGCTCTACCGATATCCGGCTAGAGGACAAATCCACCATGATTGTCCCTAACTCGCAGTTTATTACCTCGGCGGTTAAAAACGCTACACGGGCACAAAAGCCCGGTGTGTTTACCATAGAACTCAACCTGCCATTTGCATCTGATCTGGATAAAGCCATGGATGTCATGGCTCGCACTCTGGCCGCGTGCAAGGATGTGGATGAAAGCGTGCAGCCAAGTGTCAGCATGTCTTCTGTATCTGATGGCTCTGCCCTGCTGATTGGATCTGCCAAGGCCGCAAACGGCACAGACATAAAAGTTGTGCGCAGTGCTGCTCTTTTTGAAATCTGGAAGGCGTTTCAGGAAAACAAGATCCCGGTTACGGTGCGGCAAAACCTGATAACCGTTTAACAAGGCCACTCTATTCCTGCGGGCCACCTGTATGGCCCGCAGAAACCCTGCCACGTTGTGTTTTAGGAAAAACGCTGGCGCAATATATCTCTACGTTCGTGCAGTGGCACATACGCCACCACACAACAAGCGTGAGAACTTTTTAAAGTTACGTGGATATTAGAAAGTTTTTACTAAAAAGGCCCCAGCATGCGGGGCCTTTTTAACAGGTTTAATGATCCTGATGAATGGTATCCAAATCTGCAAAGCGCGTGTATTCGCCTTCGAAAAACAGATTGATGGTACCCGTGGGGCCATGACGCTGCTTTTCCAAAATAAGCTCGGCTTTGTTATGCACCAAGCTCATCTTGCGCTGCCATTCATCCATCGCCACGGAGTATTTCTCCATAGATTCAAAAGCTGTTTCCTTGGGCATACGCTGTTGCAGGTAATATTCATCACGGTACACAAACATCACCGCATCGGCGTCCTGCTCAATAGATCCGGATTCACGCAAATCCGACAGCATGGGCCGCTTGTCTTCTCGGCTTTCCACCTGACGAGAAAGCTGGGAAAGCGCAATAACTGGCACTTCCAGTTCCTTGGCAATGGCTTTAAGCCCCTGCGTGATCATGGAAATTTCCAACACACGGCTTTCTGGGCGGGTGCCAACAGATGGCCGCATAAGCTGGAGGTAATCCACCACCACAAGGCACAGGCCCTGCGTACGCTTTAACCTACGGCAGCGCGTGCGCATGGCGGAAAGGGAAATAGCTGGCGTATCATCAATCACCAACGGCAGACGGGCCAGTTCATGGCTGACACGCACAAAGCGGTCAAACTCCTTCTGCCCAATATCACCACGGCGGATACGCTCGCCCGAAACCTCGGCCTGTTCAGACAAAATACGGGTAGCCAACTGCTCTGCCGACATTTCGAGCGAGAAAATAGCCACCGCCCCTTTGGGCTTTTCTCCTGTTTCCTCGGCATCATCCATAATGGCGCGTGCGGCGGAAAAGGCCATTTTAGTTGCCAGCGCCGTTTTCCCCATAGCAGGACGCCCGGCCAGAATCAGCAAGTCCGATGGATGCAGCCCACCTGTTTTTTTATCCAGATCGCGCAAGCCAGATGTCAGGCCTGTAACGTGGCCTTCATTCTGGAAGGCTTGGGCTGCAACAGAAATGGCCCCGCTCAGCGCCTTGTTGAAGGATACAAAATCCCCTTCATTGCCTTTTTCCGTTGCCAGTTTGAACAGGGCTTCTTCCCCTGCCTCAATCTGATCCTGCCCGGAAAGGCCCATGGTGGTGCCAAACGCGCTGTTCACCACGTTTTCACCAATATCAATGAGCTGGCGGCGGATCCATGCATCATGAATGGTGCGGCCGTAATCCCCGGCGTTGATAATCCCGACCATAGAGGACAGCAGCTTGGCCATATAGGCCATACCGCCCACACTGGCCAAAATGCCGGAATGCTCCAGCTCGGCCCGCATGGTAACGGGGTCTGCCAACTGGCCGTTTTCTATGCGCCGGGCAATGGCTTCATAAATCTGGCCATTCACGCGGTTGGCAAAATGCTCACCGGCCAAAAAGTCCGAAACACGATCATAGGCGCGGTTGTTGGTCAGCAACGCGCCAAGCAGCGCCTGTTCGGCCTCCACATTGGCCGGGGGCTGCCGAAGGGTAAGGGCCAGAAGGCTTTCGTCCTTCTGGCTGGGGGTATCTGTTGTTGTCATGCTCACAACACCGCTTGTATCAGATTCGCGCTGCTACGTCCTGCTTACACGCACATTTCCGCACAGCGTTTTTTAGGCCGATGGCACGTAGGCCTGTGCTGCCTGATCTAACGCATCATACGCCGTTACAATATGATAAAGCGAGCTACTTGGTATTTGCATAACGGCAGGCACGCCCTGTGCGTCCAGTTGATCCAGCCATGTGCCCGTGGGGCAGCCCGTAAAATACCGATCAAGCAGATTAGTGGCCATACGCGTAGCCCAACCTGCTTGATCCTGCGGATCATGGCACAGCGCGCCACGCAAGGCCTCGCCTTGCACCCAAAGGCGGAAGGTGGGTTTAAGCACCTGCCCGTTCCGCGCAACGGCATCGCGCACCAATGCTGTTTGGGTATCTACACCATATTGATGTGCAAAATGGTATAAGCGTGCGGCCTGCGCGGTAGTATCTACACCACTTTGACGGGCATAAGCCTGCAACAGCCAAACCCATTCAAAATGATGCCCCGGCTCGCACCACTGGCCTTCTGGCCCTGTGGCGGGTTGCCAGTCTGGCCCAAAATATTCGCCCAATGTGCCGGTGCGTTCATCCATAAAGTATTGGCTGAATAGCGCATATAACGCATGGGCCTGCGCCAGATCTGCGGCATCACCTGTGGTTTCATGCAGGGCAAGAACAGCTTCCAGCAAGTGCATATGGGGGTTTTGCTGCCGCCATGCACCATCGGCAGGCAGGGCATTCATAAACCCGCCGTTTGGCAGCGCCATAGCCTGCCCCAGCCACGCAAGCGTTTGCCGCGCCAATTCTACTGCCCGGCCTGTGCGTTCCACCCGGCCATACCATGCCAGTGCAAACAGCACGAAAGCGATATCGTACAAATCTGCACTGTCATCCAGCACCGCGCCATCACGCGCCAGAAGCTTAACCCATCCGCCATCTGGCCTATGGGCATTGAGCAGAAACCTGAAAAGACTTTCCGCCCGTTGCGCCGCTGGCTGCCAGCCTTTTAACGCAGCCCAAGAAAACACAAAAAGCTGCCGCGCCTGCACCCTTACACGCTTGTATGGCGGCAAGGCTGGCGTGCCCTGTAAGGTCAGACACTCCTGCGCCCCCAAAGCCGCCGGGTTTTGGGGCGTGCCATCACAGCCTGTGCTGGCCCAGAAAGGCAAGGCATCATCAAACAGCCAACGCGCAAAGCGATTGCGCACGGCAATAAGCGGCAGATTTTCTGCGCCGGGCAGGTCATGCACTGTCATGCCTTGCGAATCCGCCCGATTGTAGATGTGGTGGAATGCCCTTGCTGCAAATTGGCCAGCACCAGCTTGCCCCCTGCGGCCTGCACAATATCCGCCCCCACAACCTGTTCGGGCCGGTAATCCGCCCCTTTTACCAGCACATCTGGCATAAGGGCGCGGATAAGCTCCAGCGGCGTATCTTCATCAAACGCCACCACGGCATCTACATAACGGATAGCCGCCATAACAGCCGCGCGAGATTCCAGTGAATTAACAGGCCGTGTTTCACCTTTCAGGCGGCGGACGCTGGCATCTGTGTTCAACGCCACCACCAGCCTGTCACACGCGCTCCGGGCTTCTGCCAGCAAGCTGATATGGCCGGGATGGATGATATCAAAACATCCGTTGGTAAAACCCACACGCAGGCCGCGTGCCTGCCAGCGCGCCACCTGTGCGCAAGCGACCCCTAGTGGCATCAGGTGGGGCACTTCATCCGGGCCGGATTGTTCTTCCAGCTCGTGCAGAACTTCCTGAATATCAGCCGTGGCCGTGCCCAGCTTGCCCACCACCACGCCAGCCGCCGCATTGGCAACGCGCATGCCTTGCTCGAACGACATACCCGCACCAACAGCCAACGCCATAGTGGCAATAACGGTATCTCCCGCGCCGGAAACATCAAACACTTCCCGCGCACGGGCAGGCACTGCCAGCACCTCGCCCTCGCGCCTTACCAGCATCATGCCTTTTTCAGAACGGGTGGCCAAAATAGCCTGCGCATCGGCCTGCGCCATCACCTTGCTGGCGGCGGCCTCTACGTGCGCTGCGGTATCCACCGGCATGCCAGAGGCTGCGGCCAGCTCCTTGGCGTTGGGGGTAATGCAGGTGGCACCTTTGTAAAGTGTGTAATCGGTGGATTTGGGATCTACAAAAACAGGCACGCCAGCTTGCCGCGCCACACGGAACAGATGAGACAGCACGATTGGGCTGCACACACCTTTACCGTAATCAGACACCACCACTGCCTGACAGCCCCCGATATGTGCATCAATCTGGCGGCACAGGGCTTCTTGCTCGGGTTCCGCCATTGGCGCGTGGCTTTCTTCATCCACCCGCACAACCTGCTGATGCGCGGCAATAAAGCGCGTTTTGCAAATTGTGGGCCGGGCCGCACTTTGCACTGTAGCATCCACCAGCCGTTTTTTTTCCGCCAACGTGGTGCGCAGGCAGGCTCCGGCCTCATCCTGACCGCTCAGCCCCACCAGAATGGCCCGCCCCCCAAGCGAGATAATGTTGCTGGCCACATTACCGGCCCCTCCGGGCATTTCCCGCCGGGAATCGAGCAACAACACAGGCACCGGGGCTTCGGGCGAAATCCGATCCATGCTGCCGTATAAAAAACGGTCCAGCATGACATCACCCAAGCACAGCACGGTAATGGCAGAAAAATCCATGCTGTTCAGGCTCCAAAACTGGCAACAAAATCTAAAAGCCCTGTGCGCCTGCGGGTTTGCAAGCGTGCCGCCACCAGCACAGCGCGCGCTTCTGTAATGGCACGATCCAGATCCGTATTGATAATAACGTGATCAAACTCCTGCCAATGCGAGATTTCATCCCGCGCGGCGGCCATGCGGCGGGCAATTTCATCCGGGTGGTCTGATGCCCGGCCACGCAGGCGGCGTTCCAGTTCCTCTAATGATGGCGGCAGCACAAACAGGCTCACCACATCATCGGGCAGCGCGCGGCGGATTTGCTGGTGGCCCTGCCAGTCTATGTCAAACACCATATCGTGCCCGGCGGCCAATGCGGCTTCCACCGGCGCACGGGGGGTGCCGTACCCACGGCCAAACACGGTGGCCCATTCCAGCAGTTCCCCGTTGGCGGCCATGTGCTCAAAATTTTCCATGGTGCGGAAGTGGTAATGCACGCCTTCCTTTTCCCCCGGCCTTGGCTGGCGGGTGGTAACGGAAACCGAATGCTTGAGCGCAGGCTCCGAAGCACGCAGTGCATTGGCAATGGTGGACTTACCCGCCCCAGATGGCGCAGAAATAACCAGGCACACACCGCGCCGCTGTTCTGCTCCGTTATGGTGACCCTGTGCGTTGTGCGCCATGCTGCCTTCCCTGCGTGTTCTGTCTATCCGTCTTGCGCCTTCATGCCAGAAGCCGCCATGCTATGCCATAACCACCATAAGCAAAGGCCGATCTGTAAGATGAAGCATGATACCGTTCTGATTACTGGCGCATCCTCCGGCCTTGGGCAAACACTGGCCCAAACGCTGGCCCGGCCTGGGCGCACCCTTTATCTGGGCGGGCGCAACGTACAACGGCTGAAAGAAACCGCCAAAGCCTGCATTAGCCGAGGGGCCTCCGTGCATTTGCATATTGGTGATGTGGCAAACCGTGCAGAAATGGAGACATGGATCCGCAGCACAAATGGGCTGGATCTGGTTTTAGCCTGTGCAGGCATAACGGGCGGCACCCGCAAGCCGCAAACGCCCGATGGCGCACCGTATGAACCTGCGGCACAGGTTTATCGTATTTTTGAAACAGACATGATAGGCGTGCTCAACACCGTGCTGCCTGCGCTGGATGTCATGCAGCATCAACCGCGCGGAGCCGATGGCATGCGCGGGCGTATTTGCGCCATTTCTTCCGTTGCGGGCGTGGTATCTTATCCCGGCACGCCCTCTTATTCCGCAGCCAAAGCGGCAGTGGACAGGTTTATGGTGGCCACGGGTGGTGATGCCAAAAAGGCTGGTATCTTATTAAGCTCTGTTGTGTGCGGGTTTTTAGATACCCCTATGGTGGCCAAAAACGCCTTTCCCATGCCGGGTCTTACAGATGTTAACAGTGCGTGCCGCCGCATTTTGCGTGGGCTGAGCCGGAATGAGCGGCGCATTACTTTTCCGCTATGGCTGGTGGCGGGCTCCCGCTTTATGGATCTGCTCCCCATCCGGGTGGCAGAGTTCTATTACAACAATCAGCCTACAGGGGCCGCAGGGTCCATGCCCGAACCTGATCTTTCATGATACTGTAGCGCCACCCCCACCACAGCCCCACGCCACAGGATACGCTACCCATGATACAGACACCCCCTTCAGCCCCCCAAACTGGTGGCCTGATGGAGGATCTTTCCGCCGCATCTGTAAGAGAACCCGTTCCGGCGCCGCTAAAAACCATGCCGACCGACCGGGTGTTCTGGAGCCATTTTTCCCCCAATCTTGGCCCCGGCGGCTGGGTAACCGGGGCATTGCTTACAGGCATGGGGCTGGACTTTCGTACAGGTGTGGCCGCCATTATTGTTGGCAACATTATTGGCGCATTACCTGTGGCCCTTGCCGCCGCCATTGGCCCCAAAACCGGGCTAACACAAATGGAGGCTTCTCGCCGGGCCTTGGGGCAAAAAGGCCTGCGCCCTCCGGCGTTTCTAAACTGGATTTATTGCGTGGGGTGGGATGCGGTTAATAACGTGCCCGCCGCTACAGCCCTTATGGCGCTGCTGCTGTTGGCTGGGCTTTCCATGCCGTTCTGGCTGGCTTTGGGCATACTGGCCAGTATTCAGATGGTGGCTTCCATTTACGGGCACCATGTGGTGCAGGCCTTGCAGAAATATCTGGGCACAGTGCTGCTCGTGGTGTTTACGCTTATTGGCGTTGTGTTTGCCATAAAAGGGCAGGCTCCTCTGGCGGCGCATCATGCCGTCAGTTTTTCCACCTTTTTGTTGGCAACTGGCGTGTTGGTCAGCTTCAATTTGTCCTGGGCTTCGTATTCCTCAGATTACACGCGGTATCTGCCCGCCAATACCAGCCCCAAAAAGGTGGTGTTGCTGGCGCTGGCAGGGCTTTTGGGTTCTGCCATTCCGTTCCAGATTCTGGGGCTTATTTCTGCCGGGTCTGTGGCGGAGGCATCCCCCACAGCGGTTATTGCCTCGCTCCAGCAGGCCATGGGGCCGCTTGGGGCTGTGGCTCTTGGGGCTATTGCGCTTTCATCCATTACCGGCAATTCGTTTAACGATAATACTGCCAGCTACAGCCTTATTTCCGCTGGCCTGCATGTACCGCGTATTGCCGCAGCCATTCTTACAGCCAGCCTTGGTTATGTGCTGGCTGTGGCCGGTGCAGGCCGTTACACCACGCTTTATACAGATTACCTGCTGGTAACCATGTACTGGATTGCCCCGTGGATCGGCATTGTGCTGGCAGATTGGTATTTTGGAGACCGCACAGTGCACCCCATTCCACCGGGTTGGACACGTGGAGCTACCATTTTTGCCGTTGTATCCGTGCTGACCATTGCGCTGTTTTCAACCAGCAGCCTTTACACCGGCCCCGTAGCGCGCTGGCTGGGCGGGGCCGATATTGGCTATTACGTCGGCTTTTTTGCCGCGGCTTTTTGGTACGCGCTGGGCATGCCACGGCGCATCAGCTCATAAAGCCCCACAGCGGCCGCTACAGATACGTTCAGGCTTTCCATTTCTCCGGGCATGTAAAGCCCGGCAATTTCATCACAGCTTTCCCGCGTTAGGCGGCGCAGGCCCTTGCCTTCCGCCCCCAACACCAAGGCCACGCGGCGGCCATCAAAACTTGCGCCATCCAGCGTGGTGCCGCCTGCATCCAGCCCTACTGTCCAGCAGCCTGCCTTTTGCAACTGCTCAATCGCGCGGGAGAGGTTGACCTCACGCACCATAGGCACGGTTTCCAACGCACCAGATGCGGCCTTGGCCAGCACAGCCGTTTCTTCTGGCGCGTTTCTGTCCTGCACCACAAGGCAGGCCGCACCAAATGCCGCAGCCGAGCGTAAAATAGCCCCAATGTTGCGTGGGTCTGTTACCTGATCCAGCACCAGCACCGGGCCGGGGCGTTCCAGCGCTTCATCCAGCGGCATGGGGGGCAATATACGCGCCAGCAGCGCCACACCCTGATGCACCGCATCTGGCCCTAACAGATCATCCAGCCGTTGGCGTTGCACCAGTTCCGGGGTTACGCGCACATTTCGGCCAGAACGTGTGGCTTCTTCCAATGCCGGGTGGTTTTCTTCCGTTACCAGCAGGCGTTCATATACACGGCGCGGATTATTAAGGGCGGCGGCCACTGCGTGCGTGCCAAACAGCCAGCATGTGCCCGCCGGAGCCGAAGGCGCGCCTTCCCGCCCACCAGCAGAAGAAACACGAGGGCGCCGCGCAGAACGGCCATGACGAGGTTGACGCATAAACACACAGTTCCGGGTTATTATAGAGTGTAACAGATAAGGCCCTTCTAGCGCATTCCGCCTGCCTGCGCCTATCCCGCATATAAATGTGCGGCCCCGCCATAACAGCGCCATACACAACGTGCAGGAATGGACATTCCATCACGCCGGCTGTATCGGTCTGAAACACAACAGCATACAGCAACAGAACACGCAGGAGCGGGTTATGACCTCTGCCCCATCCGAAGGTGCCATTACACTGCACCGGAACGATCTTCCAGACAACGTGACCTTTACCGGGTCCGTGGCCGTGGATACGGAAACAATGGGCCTGAACCCGCATCGGGATAGACTGTGCCTTGTGCAGCTTTCTGCCGGTGATGGCACAGCGCATCTGGTACAGATCATCCCCACCTCCCTTGGGGGCAAAGGGTATGATTGCCCCAACCTCAAGCGTGTGATGGCTGATCCCTCCATTACCAAGATCATGCATTTTGCACGGTTTGACGTTGCCATCCTGCAGCACGCGCTGGGCATTACCGTAAGCCCGGTGGTGTGCACCAAAATTGCCGCCCGCCTTGTACGCACCTTTACAGACCGCCACGGCCTTGCCGCCCTGTGCCGGGATATGCTGGGGGTAGAACTCAGCAAACAGCAGCAGACATCAGACTGGGGCGCGCTGGAACTTAAACCCGAACAGTTGGCTTATGCTGCATCTGATGTGCTGTATCTGCACGCATTGTGGGATAAAATGTCCGCCCTGCTGGATCGTGAAGGCCGGCGTGAACTGGCACAGGCATGCTATGACTTCCTGCCCGCCCGCGCACGTCTGGATCTGCTGGGCTATGAAGACCCGGATATTTTCTCTCATCGCGCGTAAGCACGCGCTCCTGCATTCCTTTTTCTGATCAACCGGATCGGCTCGGCATGAACATGTCCACCCATATCAGCTCGCAGGCTTCCTCTTCCCCCGGCGTAGAGGCGGCTGACGTTGTACGTACGGAACGTGCAGGGCTGGATGCACTGGCAGAAGCACTGGAAAACCCCGTTGGGTTGGGTGGTGCCTTTGCTGAAGCGGTAGAGATAATTCTGGCGCTGCCGGGCCGGGTAGTTGTAACCGGCATTGGCAAATCCGGCCATATTGCCCGCAAGGTGCAGGCTACATTGGCCAGCACAGGCACGCCCGCCATATTTGTGCACCCAGCAGAAGCCTCTCACGGTGATCTGGGAATGGTGCAAAAAGGTGATGCCGTTCTGGCTTTTTCCAATTCCGGTGAAACAACGGAACTGGGAGACATTGCCGCCCACGCCCGCCGCTCGGGCCTGCCACTGCTGGCCGTAACCAGCCGTGCACATTCCACCTTGGCTTCTGCGGCCACGGTGGCGCTTACGCTGCCATCTTTGCCAGAATCCTGCCCGATGGGGCTGGCCCCCACCACCAGCACCCTTACCCAACTTGCATTTGGTGATGCCTTGGCCGTGGCCCTGCTACGCCAACGTGGTTTTACCGCCACGGATTTTGGCACCTACCACCCCGGCGGCCGCCTTGGCGCACGCCTGCGCACCGTGCGGGAACTGATGCGCACAGATAACGCCATGCCACTGGCCACCCCCAATACCCCCATGCGGGACGTTATTGTGGAAATGACGCACAAGGCGCTAGGATGCGTAGCCATTCTGGGCCAGAATGGCACCTTGGCGGGGCTGATCACGGATGGTGACCTGCGCCGCGCGCTTGATCACGATCTGACGACCACGCTGGCGAAAGATGTCATGAACGATTCACCGCTAACCATAGGGCCGGGAATTTTTGCATCTGAAGCCCTGCGGCTGATGAACGAGCGCAAAAGGCCCATTACATCCCTGTTTGTGCTGGATGATGACCGTAAACCCATAGGCGTTGTGCATGTGCATGACCTGATCCGAGCCGGGGTTGGATGACCAGCCCGGAAGACAAACGCCCGCAACGGGCCGATTTTGCCCGCTCGGAAGAAACCACGCGCCGCCAGCGCGAACGGCTTGCACCTTCCGCCCAGTTGCGCAAACTCCCGGATGCCGCCAAGCTGGCGCGCCGCCGCACTATGCTGCGCTGGGCCAAATGGGTGCTGCCTGCCACGGCTTTGCTGCTGCTGGCCACCATTGCCGTATGGCCCGAAGTAGACAGGCTGCTAAGCGCCAACCAAACCACCATTAAGGAACTGGCCAAGGTTAAGATTGAAAGCGGCAACCTGATAGGCGCTACGTATCGCGGGGTAGATGAACACAACCGCCCCTTTATGATTACGGCGGACAGTGCGCATCAGGTCAATGACAACCGTATGGATCTGATCCGCCCCAAGGCTGATCTGCTCACGCAGGGCGGAAGCTGGCTTTGGGTTGAATCGGAAAAAGGCGTTTACATGCAGCACGCACAGATTCTCGACCTAACCGGAGAAGTAACCCTGTACCGCGATGATGGCCTGATGATGCACAGCCCTGTAGCCGATATTGATGTCAAACGCGGCATTATTGCCTCCGATTCATGGGTGCGGGCAGAAGGGCCTTTTGGCTCGCTTGATGCCAAGGGCTATCTGCTGGCCCAGCATGAAGGCATTGCCCAGTTCCGCGGCCCCGGCCAGTTGATCCTGAATGATGATCGCCACAGTGATTCAGCCCCCAAAGGCAAGGCTTCCTGATATGCGCCGCCTTTTTTCCCGCCCTCGCCCTGCCCTGCGTCTTGCCTCTGCCGTTATGGCGGCATTGCCATGCGCCATGCTGGCCCTTTCTGGCACAGCGCTGGCGCAAGCCATTGATATGTCTCACGGTGGGCAAATTACCGTAACCGCCGCCGGTGGGTTTGACTGGGACCAGAACCAGAAAAAAGTTACCGCCTATGATCAGGCAAAAGCCATCCGTGGGGATGTTACGGTTACGGCAGACAAGCTGATTGCCTATTACCGTAAAAAAGCCCCTGCCCCCGGCGCGCCAGACGCTAACACCCCGGCTGAGGCAAATGGTGCAAAACCGGCAAGCGTGCAGGCCCCGGCAGCCAACGGCGCCACACCGGCCACACCTCCGGCCAGTACAGATCAGCCCCCACCGGCCCCTGCCACCAATGGCAGCGCAGATGCAGGTGGCCAGAAAGCCGCCGGAGGGGATGATCAAGATTCCGGCGCCAACGAAATTTTCCGGCTTGAAGCCATAGGCCACGTACATATCTTCACCCAGACCGATCAGGCATGGGGGGATAAAGCCGTGTACGACATGGATCAGGCCGTGCTTGTCATGACCGGCAAGGCCATGAAGCTGACCACCCCGCAGGATGTGCTGACAGCGCGGGATTCGATGGAATATTATTCGCAGCAGCGTATTTCCATCGGGCGTGGCAACGCTACCGTCACCACGAACGATCAGCGCCAGATCCGGGCTGATGTGTTGGTGGGCTACAGCGCCCCGCCAGATCAGAACGCCCAGCCACAGCAGCAGGCCAGCAACAACAGCAGTTCAGATCCGCTCAGCAGCGGTTCGGGCAAGCTGGAAAAGGTGAACGCCTTTGGCCATGTATGGGTGCACACGCAAACAGAAATCGTAACGGGGGAACGCGGGGTGTATGTGCCTGATACCGGCATTGCCCGCATTGTTGGCAATGTCCATATCACCCGTGGACCAAACCAGATTCAGGGCGCTGCCGCCATTATCAACATGCACACAGGCATAGCCACCATGACAGAACGCCCCGGCAGCCGGGTAAGTGGGTTGGTTGTGCCCAATAACGGCGATACGTCGGACAGGAAATAAGCATGAATCAGGAAGTCACCTGGACGTCGGAAGAAACGGTTCGTGAAGAAGTTGTAGGCGTAGGCGTTGGGCCGGAACCTACTGACATTCATGCCCCGCATCGCCCCGGCCACGGCCTGTACGCACGCGGCATTGGCAAAAGCTATAAAAAGCGCGAGGTGGTGAAAAACGTTTCCATCGAGGTACACCGGGGGGAAGCTGTCGGGCTGCTGGGGCCAAACGGTGCAGGTAAAACCACCAGCTTTTACATGATTGTGGGCCTTGTGCAGCCCGATACCGGCTCCATCACGCTGGACGGGGCGGATATTACGCAGTTACCCATGTATCGGCGCGCCCGGCTGGGCATTGGTTACCTGCCGCAGGAAGCCAGTATTTTCCGTGGCCTGAATGTGGAGCAGAACATTCTGGCCGCCTTGGAAGTGGTAGAGCCAGACCCAGACCAGAGGCAGGTGATGCTGGATGGTCTGTTAAGCGAATTTGGTATCAGCCATCTGCGCCGCTCGCCTTCCCTTGCTCTTTCAGGGGGGGAACGCCGCCGTCTGGAAATTGCACGCGCACTGGCCAGCCAGCCCCATTACATTCTGCTGGATGAACCACTCGCTGGTATTGACCCCATTGCCGTGGGGGAAATTCGTGATCTGGTATCCCACCTCAAAGATCGCGGCATTGGCGTGCTGATTACCGACCATAACGTGCGTGAAACGCTGGAAGTGATTGACCGCGCCTATATCATGCACAGTGGTCAGGTGCTGATGCAGGGTGTGCCAGAAGAAATTGTAGCCCATGAAGATGTGCGCCGCGTGTATCTGGGTGAAAGCTTCTCGCTTTAAGCTTTGGCCATTTGCGCCAACACGTTGGATGGCCCGGAGTCTAATATAGTTACAGGCGCACCCACCTCTATTATGCCGGGCTGTTCTACCACTGCGTTTTGCGCAAACATTATCCCTTTGGCCGTGCGGTGGAACGATGCCAACGTGGCCAGAGGCTCCTTGGGGTAAGGCACTTCTGCTGTGGTCTGATCAATCATTGTCACCACACAGCGCGAACATGGAGCCAGAATACGTAAAATGGCTGTGCCAACACGTATGCGCAGCCAGCCATCCTCGGCCCACGGTGCTGCCCCTTGCACCACAATATTAGGCCGAAACCGCGCCATAGGCACAGCCTGCCCCAAAGGCAAACGCGCGTTTAAATCCGCCAAAGATGCCGTATTAGCCACAAGCAGCGGGTATCCATCTGCAAAGGAAACCGGAACATCTGCCTGATCCAAATGGCGCAGGCGCGCTTGCTGGGGTGTATCCATCCACACCAGCCTGCACGGTTGCGCTAAAGCCTCGGCCAGCCAAACCGCTGCGTCTTTCCCCGCATCCCGTGCCTGCACCGTATCTTTCCATACGGTAACAGAGCGCATGGGCGCGTTGGTATCTGGAAAGCGCACAACGCACGGGGGCATATTGGCCTTGCCCAGTTCCAGCCCTTGTGGCGTAGGCAAAGCAGATATCAGCGCCATATCCCGGCAGGTTCTTTGGGTTATAAACCGGCCTTGTGGATCTGTAATCATCCACCGCCGGTCTGCTTCCAGCCCCCAAGGCCATAATCTGGCTTGGGTGGGAGAAAGCCCGCGCAATCCCTTAACAGGGTAAACATGCACGCCAGCAACGCTTAAATCTGTCATGCAGCAAACTCCCTGTATATCGCCAAACCCTAACTAGCGGCGGTGCCCCGCATGGCGCAGCACCAGCTTTGGGGGTGGAAACTGAACCGGCGCAGGTTGCACAAGCTCTGGTTCAATAGGTGCTGGCGCAGGCGGAATAACCATAGGCAGCTTGATAAAGCGGATAGCAACCCGTGCTGCCGGATTGGGCCGTGGGGCTATTTTTTCATGCGCCAGATGCCATACAAACGCGCCGTACAGCACACCCAGCCCAGCCATGCAGCCCAGCTTAACGCGCACCATCTGCCCGCGGGGCATTTTAGGCATTTCAACCGGCGGAGCAGAGCGCAGCAGCATGGAAAATATACTCTCCTGTCAACAACGGCAGGCAGGCTGCCCCGTATTGTTCTGGCCTTATTGTGTATTGTTAGGCATGGCGGTTTGCCCACTGCAAGCCTGCTAAGTGCTTTTTACGCAGCCATGCAACCGAGAGGCCTAGCCCTGCATTATATTTAAAACAAAGGCATGGACAGCAACCGCCACCCATGCCCAAATGTGAAAGAAGCGTTACAAACACTTCGCGTAACGTAACAAGGCTAACCAGTTGAACCTGATAAAACCCGGTTCTGGTATGGCACCGGTGTTGATTCAGATCTGGAGATTCTGCCACTTAGCAGCAAGGAACGACGTTCTATGCATATTCAGGTTTCAGGTAAACAGATTGATCTGTCCGATGCGCTTAAGCACCGGGTCAATTCCCACCTCGGCAACCTAGCGGAACGATATTTTGACAAAGCCCTGCAAGCACAGGTGACATTCAGCAAGGCGCGTTCGTTCTTTACCTGCGATATTAATGTGCGCACAGGCAGTGGCCTTGTATTGCGCGGTGAAGGCGAAGCCGCAGATGCTAATGGGGCATTTGATGATGCCGCTGAACATATTGCCAAACGCCTGCGCCGGTATAACCGCCGGGTTACATCCCACACACGCGGCGCCCAAAGGCAGGCAACAGCACAAAGCGGTCGCACCTATGTGCTACAACCGCTTAATGAAGATCCGGTGCCATCTGAAGACAGCACAGAAAAACCCGTGCTTTCCACCCAGCCAGAAGGCACGGATACAGAAACTTTTGCCGCCATTATTGCCGAGCAGCCTACGGATATTCCCTTACTAAGCGTTGGCGAGGCCGTTATGCGGCTTGATCTGGCAGGTATTTCCTTCCTGCTGTTCCGTAACGCGGCCAACGAGCAGGTGAGCCTGGTTTACCGGCGGGATGATGGCAATATTGGGTGGATTGATACCAACCCACGCTAAGCCAACAGCGTGATGCGCATAAAAAAGGATCGGCTCATCACCGATCCTTTTTCTATCTGGAAAGACTGAATGGCCCTTGGGCCGCCGCCGCTACTGCAAGCTGGCGGGGATCATATCGTTCTGTACAATTGCGCCCCATGCCGTTTCCAGATCTTCCACCACAGCCAGCAAAGATCCGTCCGCCGCGTAAATGGCGCAACCCACTTCATCATCTTCCATCAGCGCTGGGCGCGTATAGGCAACCTCCCGCAGCCCAAGGGAGCGGAACTGGCTTTCTGAAAGCTGGCGAACATTTGCTGGGCGTTCAGCCGCATGCGGCATAACGGGGGCGCTACCGTTGTAGATGGAACTTTTCATGGCGTCCTCCTTATTGGGTCAGCTTTCATCCACGTCCATCACTGGGCGCAGCATGCGCGATGAGCGGGTTTTAAGCACGCTGCCGCTACCAGCAGCAGGCGCGCGGCCATTTTTTTGCCCACCCTGCACAATTTCAATGCGTTTCACACGCACCTCCGGCTGGGGGCGAAACAGGTCTATATGCAACAGACCGTTATCCAGCCACGCCCCGCCAATTTCTATCCCTTCCGCCAGCACAAATGCTTTTTGGAACTGGCGAGAGGCAATACCTCGGTGCAGAAAAACGCGTTCTTCTCCGTCTTCCATCTGACGACCACGAATAACAAGCTGATTATCTTCCTGCGTAATCTGCAAGTCATCCATTTTAAAGCCTGCTACGGCCAAAGTGATCCGTAGGCCGTTGGGGGCAATCTGCTCAATGTTATAGGGCGGATATCCATCGCCCGATCCCTTGCTGGCGCGTTCAAGCATCTGCTCCAGATGGTCAAACCCTAAAAACATGGGTGAGCCAAACAGTCTTCCAGACATCCAAGCCTCCTCCTTCCTTGAGCGAGACAGAAAAATCAGACCCGTTACAGCATCTGATCTTATCACGATATGGGATAGGCCCGCTGACACGCAACCCCGCCCCCATGCCTGTATCTGGCCAAATGGGGGTATTGGACAACACACTGTGGCGGTGGTGCAACAGGTTTTAAGGCCAGAGGCAGATTTTCCCTGTGTTTTCCTCTGGCATCAGGCGCAGTGGAGCGCTACATCCCGCAGTATGACACACGCAGCCAATACAGACATCTCTTTTTCTGCTGCATCGGATGGCGCAGCACCCCTTCAGATCCTTACGCCGCCGCACCCTGTGCTGCGCCAAAAGGCGCGGCTGGTAAAGCCGGAAGACGTGGCAGACATTCGCAAGATTCTGCCCAACATGTTCTCGGCCATGTATCAGGCCCCCGGCATTGGGCTTGCCGCGCCGCAGGTGGGCCTGAGCCAGCGCTTTCTTCTGGTTGATCTGGGAGAAAAGGATGCGCGGGACCCGATTGTCATGATCAACCCCGAAGTGATTGCAGAAACCGAAGACATGGCCGTGCGGGAAGAAGGCTGCCTTTCCCTGCCCAACCAGTATGCAGAAGTTGTGCGCCCGGAAAAGATTCGCGTGCGCTGGAACAACATCAATGGCGATGTGGTGGAGCGCGAAGCCGAAGGCCTGCTGGCCACCTGCATCCAGCACGAAATAGACCATCTGGAAGGCGTGCTGTTTGTAGACCACCTTTCTGCCCTGCGCCGCAACATGATCCTGCGCCGTCTGGCCAAGGAACTAAAGCGTAAATAAGCCTAAGGGGCCGCCAACCATGCGTCTTGTCTTTATGGGCACGCCGGATTTTTCTGTTCCGGCGCTGCGTGCGCTCCATGCCGCGGGGCATGAAATTGTTGCTGTGTACTGTCAGCCGCCTCGGCCCGCAGGGCGCGGCAAAAAACTTCAGGCTTCCCCCGTGCAGCAAGCGGCGGAAGAACTGGGGCTGCTGGTGCGCTACCCGCTCTCTCTGCGCAAAAATGAGCAAGAATGGGCAGATTTTGCAGCACTACAGGCCGATGCCGCCATTGTGGCCGCCTATGGGCTTATTCTGCCCCAAGCCATGCTAGACGCCCCGCGCCTTGGCTGCCTGAACATTCATGCCAGCTTGCTGCCGCGCTGGCGCGGTGCCTCCCCCATCCAAAGCGCTATTCTGGCTGGAGATACCCAAAGCGGTGTTACCATCATGCAGATGGAAGCCGGGTTAGACACAGGCCCCATGTTGCTGCGTGAAGCCGTGCCCATTACCGCCACCACAACCGCCACCAGCCTGCATGATGCCCTGAGTGCTCTGGGCGCAGATATGGCGCTGCGTGTGCTGGCCGATATGCCCGCCCCAACTCCACAACCAGAAGAAGGCGTAACCTACGCCCCCCGCCTAACGCGTGAGGATGGGCGCATAGACTGGGCCAAAACCGCCACGGAAATAGACCGCCAGATTCGCGCACTTACACCGTGGCCCGGCACCTTCAGCACCCTGCCTGATGGCACGGTGCTGAAAATTGGCGCAGCCACCCCCCTGCCTGATACCAAGCACAGCGCCCAACCCGGCACATTACTGGATGATGCCCTGACCATTGCCTGTGGCAACGGCGCCGTGCGGCTGAACCGCCTGCAAAAACCGGGCCGCGGCATGATGGATGCTGATGCCTTCCTACGTGGCCAGCCTTTGGCCGCTGGCACGCTTTTAGGGGCCAAACAGCCAGACGCCGCATGATGGAAGAAGAACTTGCTCCCGTTCAGCGCTGGGCCGTTAAACTGGAATATGATGGCACCGGCCTTGTGGGCTGGCAACGCCAGAAATCCGGCCTTTCCGTGCAAAGTTTGTTAGAAGCGGCGGCTGCACGGCTGGCCGGTAATCGGCCTGTAAGCAGCATTACCGCCGGGCGTACAGATTCCGGCGTGCATGCGCTGGCACAGGTGGCACATCTGGATTTTCCCACAGATGTGCGTTTCTCCCGCCATTCTGTGCGGGAGGGGCTGAGCTACCACCTCAAACCGCATAACGTGGTGGTGTTGGATGCCGCGCAGGTGGATACTGACTGGAGCGCTCGTTTTTCTGCCACGTGGCGTTCATACCAGTATCGTATCCTCAACCGCAGATCGCGCCCTACCTTGCTGGCAGGCAATGTGTGGCACGTTAAAAGCACGCTGGATGTAGAAAAAATGCAGGAAGCAGCCAATATTCTGGTTGGCCCGCATGATTTCACTTCTTTCCGCGCCGTGGCCTGCCAGGCTCATAGCCCTATGCGTACGCTAGACCAGCTAGATGTTTCCCGCCACGGAGATGAGGTGATTGTTTTTGCCAAGGCCCGTTCCTTTTTGCACCATCAGGTGCGGAACATGGTGGGCACGCTTAAACTTGTGGGGATTGGCGCTTGGCAGCCAGAGCGTGTGGCAGAAGCTCTAGAGGCCCGCAACCGCTGCGCCGCAGGCCCTACCGCCCCGCCAGAGGGGCTTTACCTAAACGGCGTGGGGTATGATCCAGACCCGTTTGATTAAAACAGGTCTGGCACAAAACTTTCTTCAGGAATTGTTCATCACAATCATGGGCTGGAGCAGATCGGTCAGCACCTTGTAATGGGGTGGCAGTAGCGCGGCCAAACCATACAATGCCAGCGTGGCCAGCAGCACAGAGGCATACAGCACAAAGGCACGTCCACCGCTAATGCTTAAGCCCACGCGGGCCACAAACCATTGCAGCCAGAGTTCATACACAGCGGCTGTCATCACCAATGCGGCCATAAAGCCCGGCTGTTGCGCAATGGCAGGAAACAGCAGAGCAGCCAGCAGCGTAGCGGCCAGAGAAATCAGCACCACAACCCAGTTGCACCATGTGGCTGCCGTAATGTAGCGCAGCCATAGCGCCCCACGCCCCCAACGCTGGGCGTAAAAATGAGACACAACAGCAGGCAGCAAGGTAACGCACAAGGAAAGCAGAACCTTGATAAGCGCCATAATCTTGTCGGTCTGGAGGAAGACCTGCAACAGCCCCACCACCAAAAACGCCAACTGCGGTGCAAGTGCTGCGCCAAAAGCATCCAGCGTGCCATCAAAACACGCTATGCCATCTCTGCGCCCACTGGCCAGCAGCAACATGCCCTGCAATGTACGCCGGATAACACCGGGCTTGCTGGTATCGGGAATCATGCCTGCGCTCCTTCCAGAAAAGTCTGATAGATCCGTGTCAGCATTTCCAGATCCGCAATATCCGTGTGTTCATCAACTTTGTGAATACTCGCCCCCACCAGCCCGAATTCAGAAACCGCACAATACCGGCTGATAAAGCGTGCATCCGATGTGCCGCCCCCGGTATCCAGCTTGGGTGTGCGGCCTGTAACCTGCTGAATGGCCTCTACAAGGGCTGTGGTTTCCTGCGTGGGAGACGTAAGGAAAGATTCGCCGCTGATCTTGGTTTCCACGCGGGAACGCGGGGCATGCTGGCGGCAGATAGTTTCCACCCAGCCCTTGAGCGCGGCACCTGTATGCAGATCATTAAACCGAATGTTCAGCCGTGCTTCCGCCCGTGCGGGAATAACATTGGTGGCCCCATTGCCCACATCTACACTGGTAACCTGAAGGCTGGAGGGTTCAAAATACTCGGTGCCGTTATCCAACGGCGTGGCGCGCAAAGCTTCCAGCACGGCCAGCAGACGATGCACCGGGTTATCTGCCCGATGCGGGTAAGCCACATGCCCCTGCGTACCTTCCACCACAATATGCGCGTTCAGGCTGCCACGGCGGCCCACCTTCACCATTTCGCCCAATACCTTGGGGTTGGTGGGTTCACCTACCAGACAGTAATCGGGAATCTGGTTGTGCTGCGCCATCCATTCCAACACCTTTACCGTGCCATAGGTGGCGGGGCCTTCTTCATCCCCGGTTATCAGAAAACTGATGGAGCCTTTGCCCGGCCCTGCGGCCACATGCCGCGCCACGGCAGAGACAAAAGATGCAATGCCGCCCTTCATGTCACACGCGCCGCGGCCATACAGCACGCCATCCACAATATCTGCCGCATAAGGGGGGTAAGACCAATCGGCCTCATCCCCCGGCGGCACCACATCGGTATGGCCCGCATAGCAGATATGGGGGCTGCCCGTGCCCAAACGGGCAAAGAAATTGGGCGTGCGCTCCGCTCCCTCACCAAACGGAAGATGCGTTACCTCAAACCCCAAGCGCTCCAGCATGGCTGCAAGCAGATGCTGAGATGCGCCAGGATCTGGCGAGACAGAAGGCAGACGGATAAGCGCCTGCGCCACTCCAACCGGATCTGTCAGTGCCAGATTGGCCGGAATACTCACCTGCGCTGCGTCCGCCATGCTTTTCTGCCTCTTTTCGCTTTTTAGTCTGCCAGATCAGTCACGCAGCAGATCGTTAATGGAGGTTTTGGAACGCGTGCGTTCGTCCACCCGCTTAACAATAACAGCGCAGGCCAGAGCAGGATTGGGGCGGCCATCCGGGCCAACCGGCTTGGAAGATGGCATGGTGCCGGGCACGACAACAGAATAAGCCGGAACGCGGCCCATGTAGATTTCACCCGTTGCACGATCCACAATCTTGGTGGAAGCCCCAAGGAACACGCCCATGGAAAGCACGGAGCCGCGTTCCACAATCACGCCTTCCGCCACTTCGGAACGTGCGCCGATAAAGCAGTTATCTTCAATAATCACCGGGGCAGCCTGCAACGGTTCCAGAACGCCGCCAATGCCTGCGCCACCGCTGATATGGCAGTTTTTGCCAATCTGGGCACAGCTTCCAACAGTGGCCCATGTGTCCACCATGGTGCCGCTATCTACGCGTGCGCCCACATTTACAAAGCTGGGCATCAGCACAGCACCGGGCGCAATAAAGGCGGAGCGGCGCACAACAGCACCCGGCACCACGCGGAAGCCAGCCTTATCAAAACGGGCCTGATCCCAGCCAGCAAACTTCAGCGGCACTTTGTCATACGCAGGAGCACCTGCTGCGCCACCGGGAATGGCTACGCTATCATTCAGACGGAAGGAAAGCAGAACAGCTTTTTTCAGCCATTCATTCACCTGCCAGCCATCTTCCTTGGGTTCGGCCACACGCAGCGCACCAGAATCCAGAGCTTCCAGAGCCGTTTCAATGGCTTTGCGGTCTTCCCCCGTTGTAGCGGAGGAAATCTGATCCCGCTTTTCCCACAAGGCTTGAATATGCGCGCGCAAAGTTTCGTTGGTCATAACACACCGTCAGACAGGATGGACAAACACCGGGCCTGCACCACAGCCCCGGCAGAAAAAACACAGAGCGACCATGCGGACACACACGCAGCGTGTCAACGCATGGCACCCCGGAAAATGGCAGGTAACCGCGGCGTTATTCCGCCCGGATCATGGTGCCGGAGCCAGATGCCGTAAACAGTTCCAGCAGGCAGGCATGAGGCATGCGGCCATCAATAATGACGGCGGCACGCGCACCGGCCTGCACGGCCTGAATGCAGGTTTCCACCTTGGGAATCATACCACCGGTAATCACACCATCCTCAATAGCCTGCATGGCCTGCGCGGCTGTGAGTTCGGGTATCAACTTACCATCGGCATCCAGCACGCCGGGCACATCTGTTAGCATCAGCAAGCGCGTGGCATGCACCGCACCGGCTACAGCACCCGCTGCCGTATCGGCATTGATGTTGTAGGTAGCCCCGTCTTCCCCAAAGCCCACTGGTGCAATAACCGGAATAAGGCCAGAGCCAGACAGCGCATAAATCACCCGTGGGTCTACCTTTATGGGTTCGCCCACAAAGCCCAGATCCAGCACGCGTTCAATCTGGCTTTCCGTATCCCGCACCTTGCGCTGCAATTTGCGGGCGGTAATCATTTTACCGTCCTTACCGGAAATACCAACAGCCAGCGCACCTTCACGGCTGATAAGCTCCGCCACTTCCTTGTTCACGGAGCCAGCCAGAACCATTTCGATAACATCCACCATGTTGGCATCTGTTACGCGCAGGCCATCCACAAAGGTGGAAGGAATTTCCAGCCGCTTGAGCATCTGGTTAATTTGCGGGCCGCCGCCATGCACCACAACCGGGTTGATACCCACCAGCTTGAGCAGCGCAATATCGCGCCCAAAGGTTTTGGCCAGATCTGCATTGCCCATGGCGTGGCCACCATACTTGACCACAATGGTATCTCCCGCATAGCGGCGCAGATACGGCAGGGCTCCGGCCAGAATGGCGGCTTCCTGCGCCGCATCATGATGGGAATGGGAAGAAGGAACCCGTGGTTCTGTCATGTTCTGCACGTCCTGCTTGTCATCATCAGATCATGGCGTCTTGGGCAGGGCAAATTCTGCCAGTTCCGCCCGCAAGCCCTCAATACCTTCACCTGTCTGGCTACTTGTTAAAGACAGGTAGGGAAAAGCCGCGGGGTGGCGGCGAATTTCCGCTTCAACTTCTGCCTGCTTGCGTGCCAGCGGGCCGGGTTTAACGCTATCGCATTTGGTAAGCACAACCTGAAAGCTGACGGCCGCTTTATCCAGCAGATCCATCACTTCCAGATCATGGGCTTTCATTTCCACCCGGGCATCCAGCAACAGCACCACACGCTGCAAACTTGGGCGGCCACGCAGGTAATCAAACATCATATCCTGCCAATCTTCCTTTACGGATTTGGCAGCTTTTGCGTAGCCATAACCCGGCATATCCACCAGCATCAGCCGGTCTGCCAGATTAAAAAAGTTGAGCTGCTTGGTACGCCCCGGTTCGGAAGAGGCCCGCGCCAGCGTTTTGCGGCCCGTAAGCGCGTTTACCAAGCTGGACTTACCCACATTGGAACGTCCGGCAAACGCAATTTCTGGCAGGGTTTGCGGTGGCAGTTGCCCCAGCCGTTGTGCGCCAAACACAAATTCGCATGAACCCGCAAAAAGCCGCCGCCCCTCTTCCAGGGCGGCGGCAATACGGGCTTCATCCTTTAGTTCTCGGAAAGAGGATGCGGCATCATCTGTCATTTGGGCTTAACCAGTTGGGGTTTGGCATCTGCCGCTTTGAGGCGGGAGATGATGACAACCTGCTGCACAGCCGTAAGGATGTTGCTCCAGCAGTAGTAGATCACCAGCCCAACCGGCTGCCGCGCCATAAAGAACGTGAACAGCAGCGGAATGAACATCATCACCTTCTGCTGTGATGGGTCCATGTTGGCAGAGCTGGAACTCACCTTCTGCATCAGGAACAGCGTGGCCCCATACATGATCGGCCATGCACCCAGCGCCAAGAACGGCGTGATGTGGGTGGGATCAAACGGGATAAGACCAAACAGGTTGAACAGGTTGGTGGGGTCTGGCGCAGAAAGATCTTTCACCCAGCCCACAAACGGTGCGTGCCGCATTTCGATGGTAACGTACAGATCCTTATACAAGCACCAGAATACAGGCGCCTGAATAAGCAGAGGCAGAAAGCCCCCGAACAGATTGACGTTTTCCTGCCGATACAGCGCCATAATCTGCTGCTGCATGGCCATTGGGTCATCCTTCAGGCGGGAGCGGATAAGATCCACCTGCGGCTTCAGGCGCGCTGTTTTCCATGTCATGCGCATCTGCTTGATGGTAAGCGGCAGAAAGGCCACTTTCACAATCACGGTAAACGTTAGCAGCGCTAGGCCAAAGCTGCCCAGATGTTCGTTCAGCCAATCCAGCACAAAGAACACAGGGCGGGTAAGAAAGGAAAGCCAGCCAAAATCCACGGCTTTCCAGAACATGGGCACGTGCAGGTCTTTTTCATACTGTTCAAGCAGGCGCACTTCCTTGGCGCCCGCAAACACGTGGGCCTCGGTAGAAGCTGTCTGCCCCGCGGCCACCTGCACAGGTGCTGTAGCCGTAAAGCCAACCTGATACGCGCCCTGTGCTGCCTGAAAACCATAAGTGCCAATTACGTTAGCGTTCTGGTCTGGCAGCACGGCCATCAGCCAGTATTTATCTGTAATACCAGCCCAACCGCCGGTGCCCTGATGGCTCCATGCAATGTTGTCCGGCGGTACGCCACCCGTGCGCACCGTTTTGTAGGAGCCTTCGTTCAGGCGGCCATCAATAACCGAGATCGGGCCTTCATGCACCAGCATGCCGCCGGTTTCTTCTGGCGTGTAACCACGGTTTACGCGGTAGAAAGGATACAGCGCCACAGCCTGCCCGGTGCTGTTATGCACCTGCTGGCTGATGGTGAACATGTAGTTCTGGTCCACCGACAAGCGGATATCAAAGGTTAGGCCCTGCCCGTTATCCCAAGAAAGGGTAAGCGGGTGTTCGGCATCCATCTGGGTGCCAGAGGCTTTCCACAATGTGTTGGCATCTGGCAGACGCACAGAAACATCGGAAGGCGCACGCCAACCGAAATCTACATAATCTGCATGGGTGGAAGCGGAGTTAAGAACACGCACATCCGGGCTATCTGGCTTTACGGTTTCCCGATAATGCTTGAGCACCAGATCATCCAGCCGTGCGCCACGCAGGTTTAGCGTGCCCTGTACGGCAGGGGCATTAATGGCCACACGGGTTTCCGGGCCATCCTTTACCGGGGCAGCGGCTTCTGCCTGCGTGTTTTCAGCCGGAGCGGCTGCACCAGAAGAGGCAGGGGCCGAAGGCGCTACAGCATGTACGCCCTGCTGCGGCGGTGGCACGGGCTGATGCTGTGGGAAAAAATAGTCATACCCGAAAAGTACCAGAGCTGACAGCAATGTTGCCAGTATCAGACGTTTTGAATCCATAAGCTCCGGCCTTGCGGCCCCCTGCACATACAAATTGGAAAACTTAACACCCGTAAAAAACCCGGAGTCTTAAACGGCATACAGGTTCCAGCGCAGGACGAGCATGAATGCAAGGCAGGATATCAGGAATCCCGCTGGCACAACGCTAATGCTTTACGGAAATCAGCCACCAGCGCCACAAATGGGCGATTTATGGTGGCGCTACGGCCTATAAGAACAAGGTCCAGACCGTTTAGCGGCGTATCGGCTTCTACAATACGCACAACTTCGCGCAACCTGCGGCGCACGCGGTTACGCACCACGGAGTTGCCGACCTTTTTGGTAACCGTAAAGCCTACACGCGCGACATCCGTATCCGGACGCCGGAAAAGCTGCAAAACAAGCCCCGGCACAGGCGCTTTACGCCCGCGAGAAGCCAGAAAGAGGAATTGCTTCCTCTTTTTAAGCCGCAGAGATCGTGCAGATTCCGCCGCTGGCTGCTCCTGCGCTGCAGGCCCGTCCATCAAGCCGGACTGCCGGGCAGTTCTTACGCGGAAAGGCGCTTACGGCCTTTGGCACGACGGTTGCCGATGATCTTGCGGCCACCAACGGTTGCCATACGCGCGCGGAACCCGTGACGACGCTTGCGAACCAGCCGGGACGGTTGATAAGTGCGCTTCATGGCGGCACTCCCTTACTATTTGAATACGGTTATCCGGTGGCCTGTTAAAGACCACGCCTCTTGAAGCTGCGGCTTATAGAGTTCAGATAAGGAACCGTCAATCTATACCGTAGAGTCGTTACCGCAGCCTTGCGGCAGAATCCCCCGCAAGATGGAGAAAAACATGAACACCATGCCCTTTCCCGCCCGTGCCGCAGCCGTTATTTTCTGCCTGCCCGTAGCAGGTGCCGTGCTGGCCGGAGCGCTGGGGCTGGCCTTCCCCGTTGCGTTAGGGCCTATTATTTGTGCGGCAGCTTTAGGCGCATGGCTGGGCATAAAGCTGCAACCACATACAGCCGCCCCCACTCCGACGGCTGCACCTCCAGCACCGGCCCCAACAACAGATTCCAAACTGCGGCACGATATTCGGGGCATTGTCTCCCCCGCCATGCTGGCAGCAGAGCAGCTTGATACATATTCCGACCCAGCAGTGCAGAAAGCTGCCAAGACCATTAATGATTCGCTAGACCGCCTGACCGCACGCCTAAAGCAACACCCGCAAAGCTAAGCTGCCTTTATTCTATTCAGCGCGCTCAATCAGCTCGACCTTATAACCATCGGGGTCTTCAACAAAAGCAATTACGGTGGTGCCAAATTTTACTGGCCCGGCTTCTCGCGTCACCTTGCCACCACCGGCCCGCACACGTGCTACCATTTCCGCCACATTAGGCACGCCTACGGCAAAATGACCAAACCCGGTGCCCAATTCATAGCCGTCATCTTCACCCCAATTATAGGTTAGCTCGATTTCAGCTTGCCCGGCAGCATTATCTGCATAGCCGATGAACACCAACGTATAACGTCCTTCCGGCACCTCGCGTCGGCGGAGTTCGTGCATGCCCAGCAGTTTGTAGAACGCCAGACTTTTCTCCAGATTGCGCACCCGCACCATGGTATGCAGAAAACTTGCCATCTGTTTGCTCCTTGTTTTGAAGTATCAGACAGACTGCACGCTTGTTCCTGCATCTTCAACAGGATTGAAGGCCAGAAGAAACAAGCCCAGCCGGTCTGCTTCCTCTATACAACGCCGCCTGTCTGTCAGCAGTGTGTGGGCGGCCTCAAACGCAATACCGCGCAGGCCTGCCGCATGGGCATTCTGCACGGTTACAGGCCCTATTGTGGGCATATCCGCCCGTTTTTCCTGCCCCGGCTTAAGCATTTTTACCAGAACGCCACCTTCACCCGGCTGCCTGCATTCACCTGCACGGGCCAGCATATGGTCTGTGCCTTCCATGGCCTCTACCGTTAGCACAACGCCATTCTGCACCACGCAGCCCTGCCCGATATCCAGCCGCCCCAGCGCCTGCACCACAGTAATGCCGCGCTGAATATCTGCTTGTGCCTGTGCATCTGGCTGCATGCGGCCCAATACACCGGGTTGTGCCACAGCCTGCGTAAGAAATTCGTGCGCTCCACGAATGTGAAAGCCTTCCTCGCCCAGAATGCGCACAAGGGCACCCAGCAGGCCATCATCTCCCGCAAACAGAGCACGACCTAAACGCGCCAGAATACGTGCGCCTTCGGCATCCGGGCGCAAATTGCGCCAGGAAGGCCGACGGATTGGCCCGATAAGAACCAGATCCGAACAATGATGTTGCCGTAAAAGGGAAAGCATACGCCCGGCTGCACCCAGCCGGACACATTCGTGCGGCCAAGGGCCGATCACTTCGGGTTCGGCAAAACCTTCAAACCCCAGAATAAAAACAGGTCGCCCTGCTGCTGTGGCTGCTTCTGCCACTCTGCCCGGCAGAGGGCCACCGCCCGCCAGAATACCAACAGCGGAAGGTGTGCTCACGCGCCCTCGGTTTCTGCACGCTCCAGATCCTGCCGTGCGGGGCGCACAAGGCCGCGCCGACTAGGAGCATCTATAAAGTCCAGAATTTCACGCACACGGGGGTTATCACCAAATTCTGCACGCACCCGTTCCAGACGCACAGAAAACGGATCTTCCCCACAGCCATTTTTAGGGTACAGCGTGAGAAACGCCTTACGCATCCGATGGATTTCATCAGACTGCACGCCATTCCGGCGCAGCCAGATCCAATGCAGGCCAATTAGCCGCGCGCGGTTGCCCAGCACACTGCCGTAAGGGATAACATCGGCTTCCACCCCAGCCACACCGCCCACAAGGGCTGCATGCCCAATGCGGACAAACTGATGAATGGCAGCGGAGCCCATAATACGGGCATCATCCTCAATGCTAACATGCCCGCCCATCACCACGTTATTCACGATAATAACGCGATCACCCAGCACGCAATCATGCGCTACGTGGGCGTTGGCCATGATGAGCACATTCTGCCCCACCTTGGTAAGGCCAGACCCCGTGGCGGTGCCACGATGGATGGTAACGTGTTCACGCACCACTGTACCAGCCCCGATCTCGCACCGGGTTGGCTCACCTTTATACTTCAAGTCCTGCGGGGCCATGCCCACGGTGCAAAACGGAAAATAGCGTGAACCCGCCCCCAAACGTGTGTGGCCATCGACCACCACATGAGAGATCAGCTCAACCCCGTCTTCAATCGTGACATCTGGCCCGACAGAACACCAAGGGCCGATAACCACCCCCTGCCCAAGCCGCGCACCGGGAGCAACAAGAGCCGTTGGGTGGACAACGGTTGATCTGGCTTCCTCTGCAGCGTGCACCAATTCAGTTCCTTATTTCCGTTCACCGTTGGCCGGGCAAATTTGCCCTACCTTACCCTTTTGTAAAAAAAATCTGGGCAGTTTAGGGGCAAACCTGACTTGCCTTAACAGAATGATGTGAACAGGCCGGGTTCTCAACCCATAATCATGGCGCTGAATGTGGCTTCCGCCACCACAGTGCCTTCTACGCGGGCTTCACCGCGGAATTTCCACACATTGGAGCGATGGCGTTCCTTGGCCACATGAATGCGCACCTGATCCCCCGGCTCTACCGGGCGGCGGAATTTTGCGCCTTCAATGGTCATGAAGTACACCAGCTTGCCCTCAAAGTCCTTACCCAGTGTAAGCACAACCAAGGTTGCGGCGGTTTGCGCCATAGCCTCAACCAGCAATACACCCGGCATAACAGGGCGTGCAGGAAAATGCCCCTGAAAGAATGGTTCATTGACCGAAACATTCTTGATACCTGTTGCCTCTTCTCCCAGGACGATATCTTCCATCCGGTCGATCAGAAGAAAAGGATATCTGTGCGGAATCGCCTGCATGATACGGTTGACGTCAATTCTGTCGATCGTCTGAGCGTCCTGCTGCGATTCTTGTTTCGTCTCCACGTCCCCGAAACCACCCTTTGCGCCGGTAACAAGCACCGACCTTAGTTTATCCCTTGTCCGAACCGTTCTTGGCCGATCCAGACGCTTTTTTTGCCAGCTTGCGCAATACCGCTACGTTCCGGAAAAATTCCCTGAACGGCATAGCTGGGCTGCCAATAACATCCGCGCCGCCTTCTATATCCGACATTACGCCACATTGCGCGCCAATACGCGCCTTTGCACCAATGCGGATATGCCCGATAAGGCCAGCCTGCGCGGCAATTGTTACATAGTCTTCCAGCACGGTGGAGCCAGAGATCCCGGCCTGCGAAACCACAATACAACACCGCCCCAGACGGGCGTTGTGGCCGATCTGCACCAGATTGTCGAGACGTGATCCTGCACCAATAACCGTATCATTCACCGAACCACGGTCAATTGTGCTGTTGGCGCCAATTTCTACATCGTTTTCCAGCACCACGCGGCCAAGCTGCGGCACGGTTTCAAACCCTTGCGGGCCAACTGCAAAACCAAACCCATCCTGCCCAATGCGGGAGCCGGGCAGAATAATAACCCGTTCGCCCAACACAGCGTGGGAGAGTGTAACATGGCTGCCAATACGACAATCCTGCGCAAGCTGCACGCCATCTCCCACCACGGCGTGGGAACCGATAATACAACCCGGCCCAATTTCCGCCTTGGCCCCAACCACCACAAACGGCCCAATTTCTGCCGTGGGGTCTATGCTGGCTGTGGGATCTATACATGCTGAAGGATGCACCCCCGCACGCGCTGGCACCCGTGGGTGAAACAACCGCGCAATGCGAGACCACGCCAGATACGGCGTGCCCGTTACCAGTGCGGCACACCCGGCAGGCACCTTATCTGCAAAAGCAGGTGCAACAATCACCAGTCCGGCCTTGGTTTGCTCCAGCAAAGGGGCATACCGGCGGTTATCCAGAAAGCTGACATCATGCGGGCCTGCGGCCTGTAGCGGCGCAATACCCACAAAGCCTTTTTCTGGCAGGGCATCGGCTTTAGGCAGCACCAGTTCCGCCCCTGCGGTTTCAGCCAGCGTGGCCGCATCAAACGGCCCCGCCCGGGTGAAAAAACGCGGGTCTGCCGGCCCGGAAAATGTTGTACCCTCAGCCACGATTACTGCTGCCCGGCTGCCGGTGCCACTACTGGAGCCGGACCTGTGCGCGGGCCTTGATCTGCATCTGCCGTTGTGGGCATTTTGCCAGATTTAGCCAGTTCTTCGGGGTCTACATTAGCTTCTGGAATGAATACAGACGGCAGAATCTTGTTTAGCTGCACGGCCACTTCGTTGGTGATATCCTGCCCATCAACATGCAGGGCCACCTGTTCGCTATGCAGCACAAGGTTCATGCCATGTGCGGCAGCCACTTTCTGGATAACCTGCACCAGCTCACGTTCAATCTGGCCCAAGGAAACCTGTGCTGCTTCCTGAATGATGCGGTTGCGATTACGGAAATCGCGCTGCGCTTTCATCACGCGGGCTTGCAAGCTGCGTTCACGCGTCTGAATCTGCTCGGATGTCAGAGACTTGGCCTGTGCCTGAAGTTTCTGCTGTTCATCACGCCAGCCAGCCTGTTCCTTCTGGAGATCCTGCGCCAGTTCATCACGGCGGCCACCCAAAGTACGTTCAACCTGCATGGCTGCGGAAGACTGACGCATAACGCCGCCAACGCTAATTACGCCAATAACTGTTGTGGGCGGCGGAGCTTCCTTGGCAACTTCTGGCGCAGATGGAATAGGCGGCAACGGCAGTACGGGCGGAGCCTGATCTGCTTCCTGGCTATCTGCTGGCGGTGCGGGCAACTGCACCGGAGCGGGAGCGCGACGGGCCGCAGCCGGATGCTGTGCCGGAGCCTGTGCAGCAGGCTGCTGGGTTTTGGGCACAAACCACCCGCCCCCATTCTGCGCCTGTGCACAAGGCACAAAAGCCGAAGAGAAAGACAGGACAACAGCCCCCAGCAGGGCAGTTCTGGTGGAAAAACGCATCATTACCTCAGAATTGCTGGCCGAAGCCAAAGCGAAGGAGCTGCGTGCGGTCATTATGGCTCCGCATAACTGGCACACCCAGATCGATGTTCAGCAAACCAAACGGACTTTTCCATGAAAAACCAGCACCAGCACTTACACGTGGGCGCAATGTATCACCGCTGACAGGCGTGTAATAGATACCATCATTCGCCTTGCTTGTATAAAGGCGCTTCACACGCAAACCAGCGACACTCCCTGTATCCACAAACGCACGCCCGCCAATACCCATGTCAGACAGGAACGGAATAGGGAAGTTAAGCTGGGCAGAAGCGTTATACATAAAGCGCCCACCCAACAGATCTTCGGACGAATGGTTGAGGATACCCACACTACGCGGGCCTGCACCACCATCCAAGAAGCCGCGTAGGTTGTTACCACCCAGATAGAAGTTATCAATAATATCGTGGCGGCCATTACCCCAGTCAGCCATGTACCCGGCGCCACCGCGCACCATGAACGTCCAGCTATGGCTGTTGGTAATATCATCCAACGGCACATAGTACGCCCCGTTAACCTTACCGCGGACGTATTTTTCATCGCCACCAATACCGGCAAAGTCACCGCCAACAGACACATAGTACCCACTATGCGGCGCCATGCGGTTATCACGCGTATCATACATAAGGGTGGTGCTCAGCTGCGAGAGCAAAGACTTACCCTTCTGATCCAACACGTAATAGGAGGACTGATCCCATGTATCACCCACCCAACGGCGGATCAGGCTGTAGTTCCAGGATTGGGACAGATACCGGTTGTACGAATACCCCATACGCAGGGTGATACCGTAGCGCCCTTCAGAATAGTTCTGATAGGTCTGGTAGTTGTTTTCAACAAAGAAGATATCCGCACCAGCAACAAGGTTGCGCCCCATAAATGCAGGGTTGGTGATGGAGATATCCGCCTGTTTTTGCCACTGCGAAACGGTGCCAGAGAACCCGGCATCAACCCCGGTGCCCAGCAGGTTATGCTGTTTTAGCCCAACGTTACCGATCACACCCACGTCGGTTGAGTAACCACCACCAAGCGAGAATTCCCCGGTGGGTTTTTCCACCACGTTCACCGCAACGTTGGTGCGATCAGGCGTAGACCCCTGAGCGGTGGAAACATCCACGCTTTTAAAGAAGCCCAGATCCTGCACAGCTTCCTTGGCGTATTTCTTGTAGCTGGTGGTGTAGGGGTCACCCTCAGCAAACGGCAACTGACGGCGAACCACATTATCCTGCGTGATGGTGTTGCCGTTCACATCAATACGCTCAACGTAATGGCGTGGGCCTTCGCTCACATCAAACAGCAGGTTGACTATCCGCTTTTCCGGATTGCGGGCAATGGTGGGGCGTACTTGTGCGAACGGATGCCCCTCGGCCTGGAGGATTTCCTCCATATCCGTAGCGTTATCCTGCACGGCCTTGCCATCGTACCACTGATGCGGGAACAGCTCGACATACTTACGCAAAGATTTAGCTGGCACATGGCGCAGGCTAGAGCGGATATCCACCTTACCCAAACGGTAACGCACACCTTCATCCATCGTGAAGGTGACGTAGAAAGACTTCCGATCCGGCGAAAGCTCGCCTTTTACGTCCTTGATCTGAAAATCCACAAACCCGTTGCGCAAGTAAAACCGACGCAGCAATTCTGCATCGTATTTAATACGTTCGGGGTTGTACTCATCGGATGAGGACAGGAAGTGGTACCAAGCTGTTTCCTTGGAAGAAACAACGCCTGCCAGACTGGATTCGCTGTACGCCTTATTGCCTACAAACGCAATCTTGCTGATGAGTGTCTGCGGCCCTTCGTTAATCTGGAAAACCACATCCACACGGTTATGCGCCAGCTTGATAATCTGTGGCGTTACCACCGCAGCAAAGCGGGCCTTCTGGGCGTACACTTCCAGAATACGCTGCCGATCATCCGCCGTGGTTTCGGCCGAGAACACTGCACGCGGGCGCAAAGCCAGCACCTTTCGCAGGTCTTCATCCTTAGCGGCGTGGTTCCCCTCGAACACGATACGGTTGACGATGGGGTTTTCCTTCAGGCGTACCAGCAGGATGTTGCCATCACGGCGCAGCGTAACATCCTTGAACAGGCCGGTGGCGTAAAGAGTTTTGAGCGAACGATCCAGATCATCCTGACTGAACGGATCCCCCACACGCGCAACCATATAGGACAGCACGGTGTTGGTTTCGATACGGGTGTTACCCGATACCCGAATATCTTCAATATATCCGCCCGTAGGCGCAACAGATGATGTGGATTCGGAAAGGCGCGGCGTGCGCGCATGTATGGCGCGGGATGGCGCCACCACCGCAGCAGGTGCGGCGGCACTTGTACCTTCTGTTGATGCGGCGGATGCCTGTCTGCCATCCACCATCACAAAAGGTAGCACACAGACAGAAACGAACAGGGCTGAACGCTTACCCGTCAAGATCTGCTTCCTTCCATCCGGGTCGCTTTTCGTACGAAAGCCCATCTTCCGTTCTCATTCCGCCCGCAACGGGAGGTATCCGAAATCACCCCTGTCACGCAAGCACTTCCCTTCCTGTTCCCGCCGTCATTCATCCTACAAGCGAAGCAATCCACCTGAACAGGCCAAAACCTGAAAGGTCATTGAACGTGGAGAACAGGAACAGGCCCGCAAGCAATGCAAAACCAACCTGAAAACTGATCTCTTGCACCCGCTTGGAAACCGGGCGGCCTCTTATTGCCTCTATGGCATAAAAAACCAGACGTCCACCATCAAGAAGCGGCACGGGGAAGAGATTAATCAGCCCAAGGTTAACAGAGAGCAGCGCCATAAAGGACAACAGGCTGGCAAACCCATACTGCGCCACCTGCCCGGAAAGTTGCGCAATCTTGAGCGGACCGCCCAAATCTTTGGCTGTATGCTGGCCGGTTAGAATTTGCCACACGCCATCCAGCGTTTGCACGCTGGCGTTCCATGTGGCTTTTACGCCCGCCACCACAGCCTGCGGAAATGGCAGTGGCTTACCAACTTCCGTGGCAAAAATAATACCAAGCTGACCATGCGGCTTTTGAGGAGTCGAATCCGGGGCCTTGCCGATGGTAATGGGCAACGTCACGCTCTGTTCGCCACGTTTTACGGTGAGCGTGGTTTGTGCCCCAGCCTGCGTGGAAATGGAGGCCTGAATATCTTCCACGCCGGTAACATCATGGCTGCCGATACGCTGAATGACATCGCCCTGTTGCACACCAGCCACAGCCGCTGCGCCATTTGGCATAACGGTTGCAATCTGATCGCGCACATGCGGCTGGCCTGTTGTGGCAAACAGCACAGCAAACAGCACAAAGGCCAAAATGAAGTTAAAAATCGGGCCTGCCAGAATAACAATAGCGCGGGAAAAAACCGATTTATCGTGAAAGGTACGGCCCTTTATCCATGCAGCTTTTTGCTCTGGGGTCGCGTCTTCGGGGTCTTCAAACCCGTGGGGGCGCACGTAACCACCCAAAGGAATGGGGCAGATACGCCATTCCGTGCCGGATTTATCGCGCCAGCGGAACAAGGCCGGGCCAAACCCAAGCGAGAACACCTCAACATGCACGCCACGCCACTTGGCCGCCAGATAGTGGCCAAGTTCGTGAAAGCTCACCAACACACCCAGCACGAAAACGAAGGAAAGCAGTGTACGCAGGTAATCGTGTATCATCATTCTTCCGATATCGGCTGGGGGCTGCGTTTTCTCAAGCCGCGTGAACGGGAATCAGGCGCTGTGCGGCACGGCGTGCCTCAGCATCCCAATGCAGCACGGCGTCCAGCGTATCTGCTGGCGGTGCGCCAAGCGCCACCATAACTTCTTCCACAATGCGGGAAATATCCAAAAAGCCGATCTGTTCGTGCAGAAAGGCATCAACCGCAATTTCGTTAGCCGCGGACAGGATGGCAGGTGCGGCCCCACCCTTACGCAGTGCCTCACGCGCAAGGCGGAGTGCTGGAAAGCGCACTTCATCCGGCGCATAAAATTCCAGCTTACCAAAAGCCGCCAGATCCAACTGAGGAGACGTCGTGGCCATACGCTGCGGCCAAGCCAGCGTGTGTGCGATGGGGATACGCATATCAGCAGAGCCCATCTGGGCAATCAGGCTGCCATCTGTGTACTGCACCATGCCGTGCACCACAGACTGCGGATGCACCAGCACATCAATTTTGTCTTCCGGCAGATTGAAGATACGGGCGGCCTCAATAACTTCCAGCCCCTTGTTGAACATGCTGGCAGAATCGATGCTGATTTTGGCCCCCATGCTCCATGTTGGATGCTTAAGCGCCTGCGCACGGGTGGCTACGCGCATTTCTTCCAACGTGGAGGTGCGGAACGGGCCACCAGAAGCCGTGAGAATAATTTTTTCAACCTGATCGATCTGCCGATCAGCCATGGCCTGAAAAACAGCATTGTGCTCAGAATCCACAGGCAGCAGTGTCGCGCCCGCTTCCTTTACGGCACGCAGCATCACATCACCGGCGCACACCAAGGCTTCCTTGTTGGCCAGCGCAATGCTTTTGCCGTTTTTAACGGCAGCCAGCGTGGGTTCCAGCCCCGCAGCGCCTGTAATGGCGGCCATTGTCCAATCTGCCGGAAGGGCTGCGGCATCAATCACCGCCTGACGGCCACAGGCAACTTTTGTGCCACTGCCTGCCAGCAGGGTCTTCAGTTCTTCAAACGCGCTTTCATCAGCCAGAACAGCCAGTTCCGCCTGTAGGCTACGGGCCTGCTCTGCCAGTTTGGCAGCATTTTTGCCCCCCACAAGCGCCCGCACCCGAAACTGGTCTCGCGCCTGCTCCAGCAGATCTACGGTTGAACAGCCAATGCTGCCAGTGCTGCCCAGAACGGTTACGGTTCTCATGCTTAACGTCTTTCCAAACCTGAAAATACAAACGGCGGCAGGCCGCCCAACAGGCAGCCACACCACCCATTGGCCCTACCCCGGCAGATGGCCTGCCAGAGCCCTTAAAATAGTGCGTGCGCCTGCTGCCCAAAATGGCATGGAAGCCCCCGCACATACAGAAACCAGTGCCGCCACCGGTGCAGCCACCACCAACCCATCAAACCGATCCAGCAGGCCACCATGCCCCGGCAGCAGCTTACCCGAATCCTTTACGCCCAAGGCGCGCTTCATTGCGCTTTCGGCCAGATCTCCTGCTTGGGCGGAAATACCCAAGATACCCCCCCATACCAGTGCAGAACCCATGCCACCTAAGCCGGAAAGTGTGGCAACAATACCGCCGGTTGCCACAGCGCCCACCAAGCCGCCAACAGCACCGGAGCGCGTTTTACCCGGAGAGATACGCGGTGCCAGCTTGGGGCCTCCAAAAATGCGCCCCGCCACATAGGCCGAACTATCGCTGGCCACCACAACGGCAATCACAAACAGAACGGGCCAGAAGCTGGCCTGCCGCAACCATAGCAGCGCCGTGCCTGCCAGAATAATCACGCACATAATGGCGCAAAGCGGGGCACCAAACACCAGAGAGCTGAGGCAAAAAACAATAAAATAAGCCCAATGCCCGGTAGCCGCAGAAAGCCCGGCACAAACAGCCCACAGCATATACAGCACGCCGCGCCAGCTTTTAATGGAAAGCCCAAACAAGGCTGCGGCCTCTACCGCCATGCCGCCCATCATGCCCAGAATAAGGGCATCATACGCCAAGCCACCCAAGCCAATGCATGTACCGGCCACAGCCACCAGCACAGCGGCAGACATAAGCCGCGGGCGCAGATCACGCCATGCTGAGGTATCCTGCGCGTTTGTGCTCATGCCGGGCCTTGAGGGCGTGCGCCAAAACGCCGTTCTCGCTGGGCGTATTGGTCTAGCACCATAGCAAAATGTCGTTCGTTAAAATCGGGCCAGAACACGTTCAGAAACACCAGCTCAGCATATGCGCTCTGCCACAGCAAAAAGTTGGAAAGCCGACATTCGCCACTGGTGCGCACCACCACATCGGGGTCTGGCACGCCGCTGGTCCATAAAAAGTTGCTGAATACGCTTTCTGTAATCTGCTCTGGCGCAATGCGGCCATCCTTGACCTCCTGCGCCAAACGCTGCGCCGCCTGCACAATATCCAGCCGCCCACCATAAGAAAGCGCCAGAATAAGCGTAAGCTTGCTATTGCCGCGGGTTAAGGATTCGGCCTGTGCCAGCTCCTCTCGCAAGCTGTCATCAAAGCGGGCCAGATCACCAATAAAGCGCAGGCGCACGCCTTCCTTATGCAGTTCACGCACCTTGTGGCGCAGGTAATACCGCAAAAGACCGGTGAGGTCTGAAACCTCCTCCTGCCCCCGTGCCCAGTTTTCCGATGAAAATGCATACAGCGTTAAATACGCCACACCACGCTGCATGGCTGCGCGCACGCAACGGGCCACGGCTTCCGCCCCTGCCCTGTGCCCGGCAAGGCGCGGCAGACCGCGTTCGCGCGCCCAGCGCCCGTTTCCATCCATGATGACAGCAACATGGGTTGGAATTGCCGGTTTTTTATCAGCTAGCCGCGTGGACATAACAGGCAGGGTTCCACCCCATTAACGTGCACAAACACATCCGAAGAAGCCCCAATACTGCCTCAGACCTGTTTGATTTCCTTGTCTTTATCGGCCAGCATATCATCAATTTTTTTCACGTACTGGTCTGTCAGTTTCTGAATGGCGTCAGACCAGGTTTTAACATCGTCCTGGCTGATTTCACCTTTCTTTTCGAAACCCTTGGCTTTGTCCATGCCATCACGGCGCACGCCACGCACGGCCACCTTGCCGCCTTCTGCATAACGGGCGGCAGCTTTTGCCAGCTCGTTACGGCGTTCTTCTGTAAGCTGCGGAATGGGCACGCGGATGGTCTGCCCTTCCCCCGCCGGGTTCAGGCCCAGGCCGGAATCACGGATAGCGCGTTCTACAGCGCCAGCCAGTGCGCGATCCCACACCTGCACGGTAATCATACGTGCTTCTGGCACGGCAATGGAGCCAACCTGTGTGAGCGGCACTTCACCACCATAAGCTTCCACCCGCACAGGTTCCAGCAAAGCCGGGCTGGCGCGGCCAGAGCGCAGGCCAGAAAAATCACGGCGCAGGCTATCCAGCGCGCCATCCATACGGCGCTTCAGGTCATCCAGCAGAGCATTCAAGTCAGACACGGTGTTTTCTCCCGTTGCATCCTACAGCAGGGCATGGCCTTACATGCCCCGTTCAGTTTGTCGGTCATTCTGGCGACACAGAGTGCCAGAATGATGCGGCGCTTTTCAGGCGGCTTCGATAATCCGTGTGAAAGGCCCTTCATTGCGCATCACACGCGGGAAGGCCCCTTCCTCGCCAATATTGAAAACAATGATAGGCAGACGGTTTTCACGCGCAAGGCTAATGGCGGCGGCATCCATCACGTTTAGCTGGTTGGCCAGCACGTCCATGTATGTCAGCTCTTCATAGCGCTTGGCGGTGGGGTCTTTTTTAGGGTCTGCGGAATAAACGCCATCTACCTGCGTGCCTTTCAGCAGCATGTCGCATTCCATTTCCGCGGCGCGCAGGGCAGCGGCTGTATCCGTGGTAAAGAACGGGTTGCCTGTACCCGCAGCAAAAATAACCACACGCCCTTTTTCCATGTGCCGCACGGCGCGGCGGCGGATATATGGCTCCGCAATGGAAGACATATGGATGGCGGACATTACCCGCGTTGCAATCTGCTCGCGCTCTAGCGCGTTTTGCAGCAGCAGCGCGTTAATAACGGTGGCCAGCATACCGGCGTAATCACCCTGCGCACGGTCCATGCCCTTGGCGGCAGCGGCCAGCCCGCGGAAGATGTTGCCACCCCCCACAACAAGGCACACTTCTGTGCCAGAACGCACGACTTGGCCAATATCATGGGCAATGCGTTCTACCGTCTGCTGATCCACTCCGAAGGCGCCATTGCCCATCAGGGCTTCCCCCGATACCTTGAGCAACACGCGTTTACGGCTTGGCTTTTCGCCTACAGAAGCAGTCATTGGCCCTCGATCTTGCAGAAAGTCCCACACAGATCCCACACCGTATGCAGATACGGCGAGATCGCCCCCTCTTATCCTTCATGGCGCACGGCCACAAGCGCCCATGCGGTAGTTTATGGCACGTCGTCCAGACCAATGGCGCGTAGGCGGGCGCGCTCTTCATCCCATCCGCCGCGTTCCTTTACGTTCAGAAACAGGTGGCAGGGGCGTTCGAGCAGGCTGGAAAGCTGCTTGCGCGCGCGTTCTCCAATCTGGCGGATTTTCTGCCCGCCATTGCCAATCAGAATAGCCTTATGCCCCGCGCGGGACACATAGATGGTAGCATCTATACGCACAGATCCATCTGGCCGCTCCTTATAACTTTCGGTTTCCACCGTGGCGCTGTAGGGCACTTCTTCATGCGTTTGCATAAAAATCTGCTCACGCACCAGTTCGGCAGCCAAAAGCCTGTCTGGCAGATCTGTTAGATCATCTTCTGGGTACAGGTACGGGCCTTCGGGCAGGCTTGCAGCCAGCTTGTCCAGCAGGTCTTCCACACCATTGCCGGTGCGTGCGCTCACCATAAACACGTGCTCAACCGGCAGTTTTTCCGTAATGGACGCCGTAAGCGGCAACAGGGCCGTGGCGGGCACAAGATCGGTCTTGTTCAGCACCAGCCAAACCTTGCGCTTGGTTTCTGCCAGACGCTCAATAATGGTCTGCACGGCTTCTGTCAGGCCGCTGCGGGCATCTACCAGCAGCAGTGTGATGTCTGCATCTTCTGCACCTGTCCACGCTGCGGCCACCATAGCGCGGTCCAGCTTACGGCGCGGGCGGAAAATTCCCGGTGTGTCTACCAGCAGAATCTGGCTGTGCCCGCGCATAAGAATGCCCAGAACCCGAAAACGCGTGGTTTGCGCTTTGGGTGACACAATGGATAACTTGGCACCCGCCATGCGGTTAAGAAGTGTTGATTTGCCTGCGTTTGGCGCCCCCACAAGGGCAGCAAAACCGCAGCGCGTGGTATCATCAGCCATGCTGGGCTACCCCTCCAGTTTTTCTAGTAAATCAGCGGCGGCGGCACTTTCCGCAGCACGTTTGCTGCCTGCCCGACCTTCACCAAACAGGCCGCCCGCCGTAACGCGCACCACAAACAGCGGTGCGTGAGAAGGGCCATCCGCCCCTATTGTTTCATACACAGGCAGGCTTTGCCCTCGGCCAAGCACCCATTCCTGCAACGCGGTTTTGGGGTCTTTGGGCGGGTGGGCCTGTGCATCCAGCGCAGATCGCCACCAATCCCGCACCATCTGGCGTGCAGGCTCCAGCCCGCCATCCAGAAAAACCGCGCCCAGCACAGCTTCCAGCGCATCGGCCACCACATTGGCGGCAGTTTGCACACCTGCGCGGGCTTCATGCGCGGCCACGGTAAGAGACTGCGGCAGATCCAGCCTATCCGCAATTTCCGCCAAGGAAACGCGGGAGACCAGATGCGCCAGCCGAGACCCCAAAGCACCTTCCTGCTCATTTGGAAAGCGCTCTAGCAGCCATTCCGCCATCAGCAGGCCCAGAACGCGGTCCCCTATAAATTCCAGCCGCTCATTAGAGCCAGCACCCTTGGCCTTCTGGCGCTTACGCCCGCCTGCCTTCTGGTGCGCGGCAGAACGATGCGTCAGTGCCTCCTGCAACAGATCAGGATTAACAAAGCGATAACCCAGACGCACTTCCAGCTCTTCTAACCGAAAGCGTGCGGCATCGGAAATATTGCTTGGTTTTCTCACGATACGCCCCGCAGAATGCGCGCCCAGCGGATTTCAACTGGCCAGTACCAGACCTGCCAGAACGGGTGAGAAGACTGAACCGAGAAGAAAATACGCTGCGCCCGGCCGACCAGATTTTCCATGGGCACAAAGCCCAGATCCTTGGGGCCATCACCCATAAAGCGGCTATCTGCGCTATCATCCCTGTTATCACCCATAGCAAAAAAGTAACCGGGCGGCACAACATATTCGGGGGTGTTGTTCTGCGGGCCTTCATCCGTCAGCTTAAGGATATCGTGCTTGACCACCGTGCCATTGGCGCTGCCTGGCAGTTGCTCTGTGCAGGCTTCGCCTTCCATATCCACCTGCGTTTCATCCCGCGTGGTATAGGTATGGGGGTTCAGGCACGGCACTTCCTGCCCGTTTAGAATAAGATGGCCATTTGTAACGCGGATATGATCCCCCGGCAGGCCGACAATGCGCTTGATGTAATCAACCGATGTATCCTTGGTGTAGCGGAACACAGCCACGTCACCCCGGTGCGGTTCTGCCCCCCACACCCGCCCTTCAAACAGGTTTGGAGAGAACGGGAAGGAATATTTGGAATACCCATAGCTAAACTTGGACACCCAGATGTAATCCCCCACCTGTAAGGTTGGGATCATGGAGCCTGATGGGATCACAAAAGATTCAAACAGGAAGGTGCGCACCACAGTTACCACCAGCACCACCGTTATAATGGTGCGCAGGGAGTCCAGCACGGTATTTCCGCCCTTTGCGGGCTGACCTGCCCCGGTGGTGGGAGGATGTTCCGGTGTGCTCATGCGTTATCTCGCCCGTTCCTGCTGTTCAGTAAAAAAGAAAAATCCGGCGAATCAAGCCGCGCAGGGCGCTGGATGTCAAGCAGGCGTTCATGCCTTGCGGGCTGATATCAGCACCTGCGCCAACGCGTATGGGGGCTCATCCGTCATGCTCAGCACAATATGGGGCACTGTGCCGGGGGGCATAAGCTGCGCCAGTTTTTGCGCAGCTACCCCGGTGAGCACCAATGTTGGCTGGCCAGATGGCAGGTTTTGCACGCCTATCTGGCTATGCGCCACCCCTTGCGCAAAGCCGGTGCCCAATGCCTTTGCGCAGGCCTCTTTCGCGGCCCAGCGTTTGGCATAAGACCCTATACGGGCCTGGCCGGATATGCTTTCCGCCTTTGCGCGCTCCTGCTGCGTGAACACACGCTGCGCAAACCGATCTCCAAACCGTTCTAGAGCCTGAGCAATCCGGCGCATATCGCACAGATCCACCCCGGCGGAAATCAGTGTCATGATTTTACCCTATCTGCCTGCGTAATGCCCGGGGCAGCACGCAGGCTGGCAATAACCGAGGAGAGATGGCGCAGATCCCGCACTTCCACGTCCACAAGAATTTCCGTGAAATCAAGCTGACGATGCACAATTTTAAGGTTCACCATCGCGGCATCGGATTTGGAAATGGAGTTGGTGATATTGGCCAGCACAGCGGCCTCGTTTTCCGCCACAATGCTGATACGGCCAACCCGCATCTGCCCCGCCCCGCCAGAACGGGCCATGGCATCGTAATCCCAATCCACATCCAAAAAGCGTTCTGGGGTTGCAGAAAAACTTTCCAGCGTCTGGCAGGTGCGGGTGTGAATGGTCACACCGCGGCCCGTGGCCACCACGCCCACAATTCTATCCCCCGGCAAAGGGTGGCAGCAGGCGGCGTAATGCACAGCCACACCAGCACCCAGCCCCACCAGTGGCACCGCAGCGTTGGAGGAGCGGCGGCCAGAACCACCTGCCCCGCGCGCCCGTGGCCCAGCCGTACCCAACACACCGGGCAGGCCAGAAAGCATACGCGGCACACGCTGCACGCGCTTGAGTTCGGGGTACGCTGTATGCACCACATCCCGCGCGGGCAGATTACCTGCGCCCACAGCCACATACAGATCTGTAAGCGAGCTTTGTTTGAGCGGCTTGAGCGTGGTTTCCAGAATCTTTTCAGACCCATCCACACCTTCCTGACGGAAGGCTTTAGCCAGCGCGGCACGCCCGCCATCCAGCGAGACCTGACGCTGCTGCTGCGCCACATAACGGCGGATGCGCGCACGCGCCTTGCCGGTAACAACAAACCTTTCCCACGAAGGAGAAGGCGCGCCGCCACGGGCCGTCATGATTTCGACCTGATCACCGTTTTCCAGCTCATGCCGCAGGGGCATCAGGCGGCCGTTGATCTTGGCGCCCACGCAGGTATCACCCACATGGCTGTGCACGGCATAGGCAAAATCTACCGGAGTGGCCCCACGTGGCAGAGAAATAAGCTGGCCTTTGGGTGTGAAGCAGAAAACCTGATCCTGATACAGCTCCAGCTTGGTGTTTTCCAAAAACTCATCCGGGGCGGATGAAGCTTCCAGAATTTCCAGCAGATCTTGCACCCAGCGCGGGCGACGCAAGCCGCCATAGCCGCCTTCCTCCGTGCCTGTGCCTTCCTTATAGGCCCAGTGCGCGGCCACACCGTTTTCTGCCACATCGTGCATATCCTGCGTGCGGATCTGCACTTCAATTTTCTGGTTGCGGGGGGAACGGAGCGTTACCCCCGTATGCAGGCTTTGGTATCCGTTGGCCTTGGGGGTAGAGATATAATCCTTAAACCGCCCGGCTATCATGGGGTAGGCCGCATGCACGGCACCCAGCGCCATGTAGCAATCCTCCCGCGTGTCTACGATCACACGGAAAGCCATGATGTCTGAAAGCTGCTCAAACGCCACATTGCGGCGCTGCATCTTTTCCCAAATGGAATACGGAGATTTCTCGCGCCCCGAAACCTGAACGTTCTTCAGCCCGGCTTCATGGCACAGGCGCAGCAGTTCGCGCCGCACTTCTTCAATAACATCCGCACCCTGCCCGCGCAGGTAGTTCAGGCGCGTACGGATGGTGGCATCAGCTTCTGGTTCAAGCTGCGCAAAGGACAGGTTTTGCAACTCTGTCTTAACGCGGTCCATACCAATGCGCTCGGCCAGCGGCGCATAGATATCCAGCGTTTCACGCGCAATACGCTGCCGCCTATCCTGCCGCTCCACAAAATGCAGGGTGCGCATGTTGTGCAGCCGGTCTGCCAGCTTGACCAGCAGAACACGGATATCCTTGGACATAGCCAGCACAAGCTTGCGGAAATTTTCTGCCTGCTTGGTGCGGTCTGATTGCAGTTCCAGCCGTGTCAGCTTGGTTACGCCATCTACCAGATCCGCCACTGTGGGGCCGAACTGCGCCTTAAGCGTATCGTAGGTAACGCCGGTATCTTCTATGGTATCATGCAGCAGAGCGGTGCAGATAGACTGCACATCCAGCCGAAAGCGGGCCAGAATCATGGCCACGGCAAGCGGGTGAATTATGTACGGGTCACCATTATCGCGCTTCTGGTTTTCGTGCGCTTTGCTGGCTACTGCAAAAGCACGGCGGATACTTTCTACATCCGCCTTGGGTGCGTAAGTCAGCACCCGGTTAACCAGACGCTCGCAGTTCAGCTCACCCCGCCCGCCATTTTCTGGCGCGGAAGCCGGTGCGGCAGTTTTTTCTGCAGAAGCGTCTGTTTTAACAGGCTGCAACACGCCCTCCCCCGAGTCCTTAACGGAAACCGGAACCGGAGGAGAATGATCGCCGCCCGTATGCGCCACCCGAATTACCGACGTGCGCGACCGGTAAGTGCAGCCTCAATAGCCCGCACATCATCAGCGGCTTCTTCTTCTGCAGAAACTTCCTGCAAGCCAAAGATGTTCTGCTCGGTCGGAACCAGATCCTGCACTTCTTCTTCCACGGGTTCGGGCTCGGGTTCACGGGCCTGAGAACGGATCAGATCATTGCGCAGAGCGGGCAGAGAGACGGTTTCGTCTGCAATTTCACGCAGAGCGACAACGGGGTTTTTATCGTTATCCCGATCAACTGTCAGCTCTTCCCCGCGAGAAATATTGCGGGCGCGCTGTGCGGCATAGACCACCAGTTCAAAACGGTTCGGGACCTTTTCCACACAGTCTTCAACGGTGACGCGGGCCATTGCGGAGAGCCTCCAGACAAGTTTCAGCTTATAGATGCTTACAGGAACAGAAAGAGTATATTACCGCATCCGCCCCGCCTACGGAAGAGTTTATTCTTTTACGGGCTGTATTTCCTGCCCCGCAACGCCTTGCAGCAGGGCATCCAGCCCCTTGCCGGTTACGGGGTCTTTCCACTCTGGCGCCACATCATGCAAGGGGTACAGCACAAAAGCGCGCTGGGTAGCTCGGGGGTGGGGCAACATAAGGCGCGGTGTGTTAATTTGCAGAGTGTCTATGGAAATAATATCCAGATCAAGCGTGCGCGCAGCATTTGGCACGGAACGTACGCGCCCCAACCGCGTTTCCACCCCCTGAAGCGCATCAAGCAGAGCCAGAGGCTCCAGCGTGGTGCGGCAACGCACAACCCCATTAACGTAAGGAGGTTGCCCAGATGGAGGCACAGGCGCACTTTCATACCAGCGGGAAACAGCTTCAACTTCTAGTTGGGGCAGATTTTTCAAGGCCTGCACGGCTTGCTCACACGTCTGGCGGGCGCTTAAGCGCAAATGCGGAAGATTCGCACCTATCGCTATCAGCACTGATCTGGTATTCATTTCCGGCATCGTTATAAACCCGTTCCGCAGCGGCTAATTCTGCCACATTTTATGGATATAGTTACCAAATGATCTTACCATTCTTTCTATCAAAACCGAAAAGACCCCAGACCATTTAATAGTAACGCCCAAAACAGCACACCAAAGTATTTAGAGGAAACCAACTATGAACCTTCAGAAAACCGAAAAGACCTGCCTTTTCATTGATGGCTCCAGCCTGTATTCTACATCCCGTAGTCTTGGTTTTGATGTGGACTATAAAAAGCTGTTGGATTTCTTTGCCGCCAAAACGCATATTATCCGCGCTTATTATTATGCCGCCATTTTGGACACAGAAGATTACTCCCCCCTTAAGCCACTTACAGACTGGCTCTCCTATAACGGGTATTTTCTTGTTACCAAGCCTGCGCGGGAATTTACCGATTCTACCGGCAAGCGCCGCGTAAAAGGCAATATGGACATAGAAATTGCCGTGGATATGCTGGAAATGGCCCCACATATCGACCACGCCATTCTGTTTAGCGGTGATTCCGATTTCCGCCGTGTGGTGGAAGCCGTGCAGCGGCAGGGCACGCGGGTTTCTGTTGTATCCTCCATGCGCTCCACCCCACCGTTGATTGGGGATGATTTGCGCCGGCAGGCAGACCAGTTTCTGGAGCTTTCCGCTCTGGCAGGCAACTTTACCCGTAGGCAGACAGAAAACCCCCGCCCCGTGCGCACCAATGCCCCGCCCGTGCGCCACCCGGCAGACCAAATGAGCGAACCGGATGAAGATGATCCGCTAAGCTAAGCGCGCAACACGCAAAATGCCACCTTCCAACAGAGGGTGGCATTTTTTTTCATCTGCGTGCAAAACTCTTAAGGTTGTCTTGCCGTTATTTAACCGTCACCATTGTTGAAGCCCTTTGTTTCAAGGGTGAACCGACATAATAATTTGCCGGAGTTTTTATATGCCCTCATGTTCTGAAGCCAGAAGCAGCCTTCTTTCCCTGCTGCGTGGGGTTGAGCACTTCAACACCGAAATTTTTCCTGCCAAAAAAGAACTGTTTACCAATCTGGCAAAAGGGCAAGCCCCGGAAGCTTTGTTTATTGCATGCGCAGATAGCCGCATTAACCCCAACCTTATCACCCAGACAGGGCCGGGTGATCTGTTTATTTTGCGCAATATTGGCAACCTTGTACCTGCATATGGTGAAATGCTGGGTGGTGTGTCCTCCGCAGTGGAATACGCTGTTCTGGGCCTTGGGGTTTCTACCATTATTGTGTGCGGCCATTCTGATTGCGGCGCCATGAAGGCCCTGCTGGAACCAGAAAAAAACGGGCTGGATAAAATGCCCACCGTGCGCAAATGGCTGCGCAATGCAGAAGCCGCCCGTGCGGCCACCCTGCACACCTTTACGGGCGAAGATGTTGGCCCCGCCACCGTGCGTTCTGTTGCAGAACAAAACGTGCTGTTGCAGTTGGCCCATTTGCGCACGCACCCTGCGGTAGCTGCTGGGCTGGCAAAGGGCACACTGTTCCTGCAAGGGTGGTTTTATGATATCGGCTCCGGTGAAATTACGGTGCTGGATGAACAAACACGCAAAAGCCTGCCGATTAAAGCCGTTATTACACAGATGGAAGAAAAAGCCGCCTAAAAGCCCTGCTCTTTTCTTTTGTGGTTTTGTAATTGCTGCGTGTTGCCTGTGTTTTACTTCGGCAACCGCAGCAGATACACTTAAACTCAGCACATGGAATCTGGACTGGCTGCTTGATCCGGCTCACCCCGGCTATGCACAGGCCCCGCCAGATATCCCCCACCGCACCCCTGCTGATATTTCCAGCCTTGCCAGCTATGCCACCCATTTGCATGCCGATGTTGTGGCCTTGCAGGAAATAGAAAGCCCCGCCAGTGCCGGGCAGCTTTTTCCATTGGCGCGTTATCATCTCTCCATCAGTCAAGACCATGTATTGCAACACACGGCGCTGGCTGTGCGTGCGGATATTCCGTTTGAGCAAAACCCGGATGTTACAGCGCTGGATACCTATGCAACAGCCCCGGCCACCCACCATCATTTACGCAGTGGGCTAGATATTACGCTGCACCAGAACGGGCAAACCCTGCGTATTCTGGTTGTGCATCTTAAAGCCGGATGCCCGGATAATCTGCCCCATGCTACACGCCCCACCTGCGCAACCCTTTGGCAGCAATTTGCCGTGCTGGATGATTGGGTAGCCACACGCACCCAACATCATGAAGCCTTTGCCATTATGGGAGATTTCAACCGCCACCTTACGGTGCATGACCCACTATTTCTCACGCTTTTACGCATTGCACCGCTAGATTTGGTAACGGCAGGCACAGCAAGCCCCTGCCAAAACGGCAGCTACTTTATAGATCATATTATTCTGGGCGGAGCCGCACGGGCATGGAAAATACCAAACTCCCTACGTGTAACTCCTTTGGCAGAAGAAGCCGGTCAAACACTCTCTGACCACTGCCCCGTTTCCATCACGCTGCAATTGCCGTCCGCCAAAGGGCAGCCGCAGCCATAGCGCCCGGAAACAAAAAAAGCTGCCGCACCCAAAGATGCGGCAGCCTTATTTTACAAGCTATCAGCCTGAAATATTACATGCGGCCAGCAGGCGCACCGGAACGGCCACCATTACGAGCACCACCACCGGAACGACGCGGGCCACCACGGCCACCACCCGGAGCCCCCCCACGAGGCGCACCGCCACCGCGCGGGCCGCCACGGCCTCGGCCACCGCCACCCAGAACAGGCGGACGCATGGTGGAAGCTTCTGCTTCATCAGAGTGCCAAGGATGATCCCGAACCACCGGCACGGTTTTGCCAATGGTGCGTTCAATATCGCGCAGCCAAGCCCGCTGTTCTGCATCACAGAAGGAAACAGCCCAGCCATCACGCCCGGCACGTGCTGTACGACCAATGCGGTGCACGTAGCTTTCCGGCACGTTTGGCAGATCGTAATTAAACACGTGGCTGACATCGTCCACATCAATACCGCGGGCGGCAATATCCGTTGCCACCAGCACTTTAACAGAACCAGAACGGAAGCCCTTCATGGCCCGCTCACGCGCACCCTGAGACTTGTTGCCGTGAATGGCTTCTGCCACCACGTTGTTCTTGTTCAAAAATTCTGCAACCTTGTTGGCTTCATGCTTCATGAGCGTGAACACCACAGCGCGAGAAACCTTGGGTGATTCCACCATGTTCAGCAGCGCATCGCGCTTATCACCCGCGCCATTTACAAACATGACGGCCTGCTGAATACGATCCACCGTGCTGGAAGGCGGCGCCACTTCAACGCGGGCCGGATCATTCAGCAAAGATGCTGCCAGATCTTCAATGCTGCGCGGCATGGTGGCGGAGAACAGAAGCGTCTGGCGCTGTTCTGGCACAAAGGTCATGATACGGCGGATATCGCGCACAAACCCCATATCCAGCATGCGGTCTGCTTCATCCAGCACCAGAATTTCCAGACCAGACAGATCAATAAAGCCTTGGCCCATCAGATCAAGCAGACGGCCCGGCGCTGCCACCAGCACATCTACGCCACGGCGCATGGCTTCAACCTGTCGGCCCTGCCCCACGCCACCAAACACCACGGCCTGCGTAAACTTCATATGGCGTGCGTAAGCTTTAAAGCTATCGCTAATCTGGGCCACAAGCTCACGCGTAGGCGCCAGCACCAAAACGCGCGGCTGTTTGGGCGTGTTTGCACGTGGGTTTTTAATCAGATGTTCCAAAATAGGCAGCGCAAAAGATGCAGTTTTGCCTGTGCCTGTCTGGGCCAGGCCCAGCAGATCACGCCCCTGCAACAGATAGGGGATGGAACGTTCCTGAATAGGAGTGGGTGTATCATAACCCTGCTCTGCCAATGCCTTCAGCAGTGGTGGAGCAAGAGCAAGATCGGAAAATTTAGTCATCAGGGCCAACCTTATTTGTGCAGCCTGAAAACGAGATCGAGAGACCGCACCCTTTTCAGTTATGCACTGTATGTTTTGTGGCGCACACGGAACATTTTTGCACCGGCTTGTAGCTGAGCGCCCACAAAATTTTGAACACATCAAGATCCATAAAGGAAATTTTTGAACTGCGTTCGTTCCTTATAAACCTTGTAAAGCTGTATATAAGGGGACTTCCCAAACCTCGCAAGGCTTCCGTACCATATTAGTCCTAAAATGATGTTCGTGTAATGTTGAGGAATTTTTAGAAATCGGGTGAAAAATCGTTATAACATTGCGGCATTTGAAAGTTTATTGCAGATATCTTAAAGGTATTTTTGAAATATTCCTATTTAGGAAATTCCGGAAGATCTTCACAAAAAAGGCATAAATCTAACATTATTTTTAGGCAACTTATTGGCAGCAAGCCTTCAAACCTTAGTCATTTCGGCGCCGGAGCAGGAAAAGAGCTTGCTCGCCAAACAGGTTTGCCATTCGGATAGAGCGCCGCCACGGGGCACGCTCCCCTTCCTCATCCACAGCCATCCATTGCTCTACAATGTAGCCATCCTGCTTACACAGTTCTAGAAAATCCCGGATGGTACAGGGGTGGATGTTTGGGGTTTCATACCACGGTGTGTGCCACACAGATGTCATGGGCATGCGGCCGCTCAGCAGCAGTTTAAGCCGCAACTGCCAATGCCCAAAATTGGGAAATGAGACAATAGCGTGCCGCCCAATACGCAACATTTGCCGCAGCACTTCCCGCGGGCGCGCAACAGCCTGCAAGGTGCGTTGCAGCACCACATAATCAAACGCGTGGTGCGGATAATGCGCCAGATCGTGGTCGGCATCCCCATGCACCACGGGCAGCCCATGTGCGACAGACTTGGTAACAAGCTCCATGTTCAGCTCAATACCGCGCGCATCACACCCACGGTAGCGGAACAGATGGTCAATAAGCGTACCATCTCCGCTGCCAATATCCAGCACACGGGTGCCGGGGGCTATCATTTCGGCAATAAGCCGCTGGTCAAGGCGCATCAGGCAAGCCCCGCATGTTCGGCCACACCACACAGAAAACCACGTACCGTGCGGTCAAAATCCGGTTCTTCCAGCAAAAAGGCATCGTGCCCTTTGTCTGTTTCTATTTCTACAAACGAGACATTGGCCGCCGCCCGGTTGAGCGCACGCACCAGCGTACGGGCAGCCGATGTGGGAAACAACCAATCGGACGAGAACGACACCACACAAAACCGCACCGGCGTACCCGCAAAAGCGTGTGTAAGTTCGCCATCATGGTCTGCGGCAATATCAAACCAATCCATCGCACGGGTAATGCTGAGGTAGGAGTTGGCATCAAACCGCCGCACAAAGGTAGAACCCTGATAACGCAGGTAGGATTCCACCTCAAAAATATCGCTGAACATGGAAACAGGGCCTTCTGGCCCCTGCCCACCAACAGGCCCGCGCCGCATACGGCGGCCAAATTTGCGCGTTAAGGCTTCTTCCGAAAGATAGGTGATATGGCCCATCATGCGGGCCACAGCCAAACCACGGGCAGGCACAACATCATCCGCCCAATAGCGGCCACCGCGCCAGTCTGGGTCTGCTATAATAGCCTGCCGCCCCACCTCGTTAAACGCAATGTTCTGGGCGGAATGGAAGGGTGCTGTAGCAATGGGCATGGCTGCCAGCATCATCTGTGGGTAGGTCACTGTCCATTCCAGCACCTGCATGCCACCCATGGAACCGCCAATAACGGCAAACAGTTTTTCTATGCCCAAAGCCCGCACAAGTTTGTGCTGCGCGCGCACCATATCGCGGATGGTAATGGGCGGAAACGCCGTACCCCAAAGCTCCGTGCCATTGCCTTGGGCATCTGTGCGGGTAGAGCGCGGGCCGGTGCTGCCCATGCAGCCCCCCAGCACGTTGGAGCAGATAACAAAAAACCTGTTGGTATCAATAGGCTTTCCCGGCCCAACCATCCGGCTCCACCAACCGGGTTTGCCCGTAAGCGGGTGTTCTTCCGCTACGTACTGATCCCCCGTAAAGGCATGGCAGATCAGGATGGCGTTATCCCGCTTTTCTGAAAGCGTGCCATAGGTGCGGTAGGCAATATCAACAGGGGCAAGGGTAACGCCGCAATCCAGCCCCAGCCCTTCGGCAAACCGGACATGCTGCTGTTCACCAATGGCCAAGGGTGTTGTGCTGTTCATAAAAACGCCGAATGCTCCAAACAATCCCCTCCGGCATACGGACGTTTACAGGACAAGGCAAGTCCGGTTTCCAACGGCCCTGCCCTGTTACGCCCGATGTGCTGGAAAGTTCCGCCCGGTTCTGTTTCAGTGTTCCATTTTAAGCGCAGCCAAGAAGGCGCTTTGCGGAATTTCCACCTTACCAAACTGCCGCATGCGCTTTTTACCTTCCTTCTGCTTTTCCAGAAGTTTGCGCTTACGGGAGATATCACCACCATAACACTTGGCCGTTACATCCTTGGAAAGTGCGCCAATGGTTTCACGCGCAATCACCTTACTGCCAATAGCGGCCTGAATGGCGATTTTAAACAACTGGCGGGGGATAAGATCCTTCAAGCGTGCGCAAATCGAACGCCCGCGAGATTCCGCCGCCGTGCGGTGCGCAATAAAGGACAGTGCATCCACTGGCTCCTGATTAACCAGAATGGAAATACGCACGAGGTCACTCTCCTCATACCCATCCATCTGGTAATCAAAGCTGGCGTAGCCACGGGTAAGAGATTTCAGGCGGTCATAGAAATCAAACACCACTTCGTTCAGTGGCAGGCGATACACCGCCATCGCACGGCTGCCCACATAGGTCAGATCTACCTGCACGCCGCGCCGTTCTGTGCACAGCGTGAGCACCGCGCCCAGATATTCATCCGGCACCATGATGGTGGCTTTAATCCACGGTTCCTCAATGGTTTCAATCAGAGAGGAATCGGGCATATCCGCCGGGTTGTGCAGTTCTTCCCGCTCACCATTGGTGCGGGTGATTTTGTATACCACGGAAGGCGCTGTTGCGATGAGATCCAGATCGAATTCGCGCGACAGACGTTCCTGAATGATTTCCAGATGCAACAGGCCAAGGAAGCCACAACGGAACCCAAAACCAAGGGCTGCGGATGTTTCGGCCTCATAGTGGAAGGAGGCATCGTTCAGGCGCAGCTTGGCAAGGCTATCGCGCAGTTTTTCAAAGTCATCGGCCACAACGGGGTAGAGGCCACACCACACCACGGGAATGGAGGGTTTGAACCCCGGCAAGGGCTTTTCTGCCGGGCGGCGATCATCTGTAATGGTATCACCCACATTACAGTCTGCCACGGTTTTAATAGCCGCGTTGATAAAGCCCATTTCACCCGGACCAAGGCTTTCAACACTGGTCATGCGCGGGGCAAACACGCCCACCTGATCCACCTGATGCACAGCGCCGGAGGACATCATGCGCACTTTCATACCGCGCTTGAGCCGCCCTTCCTTAATACGCACCAGCACGATCACACCCAGATACGGGTCGTACCAGCTATCAATCAGCATGGCCTGCAAGGGCTTTTCCGCATCACCTGTTGGAGGTGGCAGGCGGGTTACAACGGCTTCCAGCACGCCTTCAATATTCAGGCCGGTTTTGGCAGAAATTTCCACCGCATCATCAGCCGGAATACCAATAACTTCTTCAATCTGGGCCTTTACGCGCTCAGGCTCTGCTGCGGGCAGATCCACCTTGTTGAGCACGGGCACAATTTCGTGGTTGGCATCAATGGCCTGATACACGTTGGCCAGTGTTTGCGCTTCCACCCCCTGAGAGGCATCCACCACCAGCAAAGAACCTTCGCACGCCGCCAAAGACCGGCTGACTTCGTAAGCAAAGTCCACGTGTCCGGGGGTATCCATCAGGTTCAGCACATAGGTGTTGCCATCCTTGGCCGGATAGGTCAGCCGGACGGTTTGCGCCTTAATGGTAATGCCACGCTCACGCTCCAGATCCATGTTGTCCAGAACCTGATTGGTCATTTCACGCGCGGTTAGGGCACCGCACGCCTGAATCAGGCGGTCAGCCAGAGTGGATTTCCCATGATCGATATGTGCGATGATGGAAAAATTGCGGATGAGCGAAAGGGGTGTATCGGTCATGCTGCTCCTTTAAGCGAAACGGAAAGAAAAGTCAGCCGCTTCCGCACGGGCTTGGGCCATTATCAGATAAATTTTTTCCCTATTGCGCACACTGCCGCATTTGGCACCAGCCCGCAGCCTGTTTTTTAGCCAGATATCAGCACAATACGGTGCAGCCATACGCCAGCAGCGGCCGCGGGCACAGGTTGCAAGGCGCTGCGCCCAAAGGGCTGAATGGCCCGCACAGGTTTTTCTTGCAAAATGCCCACCACCGGGGCTTGCCCTGCGCGTATCAGCACCACGCGGTCTGCCCCACGCGGGTGCAAGGCAGGTTGCACCACCAAGGAACAACCCAGCCGCAATATGGGTTCCATGCCTTCCGTATCTACCCGCAACATATAGGCCGAAGATGACGGCAGGCTGAAAAATGTTTCCTCCTGCTCCCACAACCCTCCGGCGGGCAGGCCTGCACGGTCCAGCACGCCGCCCTGATCCAACCATGAAAGTGGCAAGCTGCGCATAAAGCATGGTGCCGGAGTTTTTGCCCCATCTGGTTGTTCATACCCCCAGAGATGGGCCTCAAACTGAGCGAGGGAAACACGCAATACATCCAGCGCACGCAGCAGGCTTGGCAGCGCAGGCCAGCGCCACACGCCATGCCCCGTATGGCGGCGCGAGGGGTTAAAGGTCGTGGCATCCAGCCCCGCCGCCCGCGCCAAGCCAGAGGGCGTAAGCCCTCGCTCCTGCGCCAGCGTATCCAGTGCGTGCCATATGCGCTCTGCCGGTATCATGGTTTTTTGGTGTGGAGCCTTTCCTGCTTCAGCACATCGCTGGCGTGGCGGGCTGTGCCTTCATCGGTAATAAAAAAACGCCCCTGTGCATTCTGCTGCGCAAGGCCCTTACCAGCCAGACGTGTCAGGCAGGGATCATCCTTCATGCCAGTTGGGCGGCCTGCTTCCCCCGCAAGGCAAAGCCTGTGCAGTGCAGCGCGGCAACATGTTTCAAGGTAGGGTTCGTTCCACATGAATGCAGGATCACGCATCCCGCACGCGGCGGCAAGAGGATGTTTTCATGCAAAGCCGCCCCCCCAAACACAAAGCGGGCACACGCATGATACGTGTACCCGCCAAAGCCTGCCCAAACAAAGCAGAGTTAGTGTTTTACCTGCGCATCTGGCAGCGCATAGGCCACCACGTAATCCCCCAGCTTGGTGCCAAAGGAACCGTGGCCGCCATCTACCGAGAGCACATATTGATGGCCGTTTTCTTCATACGTCATGGGGGTGGATTGCCCCCCTGCTGGCAAACGATCCTGCCAGAGCTGCTGGCCTGTCGTCACATCATAGGCGCGGATATACATATCCAGCGTGGATGTCAGAAACGCTACACCACCTGCGGTAATGATTGGCCCACCCAATGAGGGCACCCCAACACGAAAGGCCAGTGGCACGGGGGAGCTATCACGCGTGGTGCCATTGCGGTGCTTCCACAACACCGTGTTGGTGCGCAAATCCAACCCTGCCACATAGCCCCAACCCGGCTGTTTGCACGGAATACCAATGGGGGACAGGAATGGGTGCAAATCCACCCCAAATGGTGTGCCATATTGTGGCTGCAAACCAGCCTCTCCACCAGAAGGGCCTGCATTCTGCGGCGGCTCTGCCGGGTTATTTGGCCCACGCGGCACAAGCCTAGAAACAAACGGCACGGCAATGGGGTTGGTAAACGCTACCTCCCGTACCGGATCTACCGCCAAGCCGCCCCATTCAAACATGCCCAGATTACCGGGGAACACCAGCGTACCCTGCGTGGAAGGCGGCGTGAATGGCCCCTCATACCGCAGGCGTTTGAACATGATACGGCAAGCCAGTTGATCAAACATGGTTGCGCCCCACATATCCGCATCCGTGAGGTTGTTTTTGGGGCGGAATGTAAGTGCGGAGAACGGCTGGGTAGGAGAAAGGTGATCCCCCGGAGCAGCCCCCTGCGGCACAGGCATTTCTGGCGCGGGCACCAGCAAATGGCCATTGCGCCGATCCAGCACAAAAATATTGCCTGTTTTGGCGGGTGCATACAATGCGGGCACAACGGCGCCATCGGCCTGTTTTATGTCTACAAGGCTGGGTTGAGATGGCACATCCATGTCCCACAGATCATGATGCACTGTCTGGTAAAACCATATTTTGCGCCCGGTATCTGCATCCAACGCCAGAATGCCAGAGGCATAACGTTCCTGATCTGGCGTGCGGTGGCCACCCCAGATATCCGGCGTGGCAACACCCGTGGGAATGTAAATCTGGTTCAGCCACGCATCATAGGCCGACGTAATCCATGAATTGGGAGAATTGGCCACATAATGATGGGTGGCGGAGGGCAGTTCATTGGGGTTCGGGTTGCCCGGATCAAACGCCCATATCAGCTTGCCGCTATACAGATCATACCCACGCGTAACGCCTGAAGGTTCGTGCGTGGAGTAGTTATCTGTAACTGCGCCAGAAATAATAGCTACCTTGGAGGTAATAACCGGCGGGGATGTGGGCTCGTAAAACCCCGGCGTGCGCATGGGCATGCCATCTGTAAGATCCAGCGCGCCATCACGCCCAAAACCACGGCACAGGGCGCCGGTATCGGCATTTAGGGCAAACAGGCGACCATCATTGGTGGGCAGGAAAATACGGTGTGCGCAATCATCCGCCACGGCAACATCGTGGGCCTGTTCTTCCGCCACCGGCGTTTCTGCGTAAGACACGCCACGGCATGTCATGTGCTGATAAGAGGCGTTGTAGGTAATTTTGGGGTCAAAATGCCAGCGCTCATGCCCGGTGGCGGCATCTACAGCAAACAGGATCTGGTGTGGTGAGCACAGATACAGCGTATCGCGCACCTTTATGGGCGTGGCTTCATCTGTAATTTCTCCCGGATCATCCGGGCGCTTCAGATCATGCGTGCGGAACACCCATGCCACTTTCAGATCCCGCACATTGCTGGCTGTAATCTGAGAAAGTGGGGAGTATCTGTCCCCCGCCTGCGTGCGGCCATAAGCGGGCCAATCTGCTGCGGGCACAACCGTATTATCCCCCGGCAATGGAGAGGATGAGGCCTGCACACCAGCCCGAGGCAAAACACCCGCAACATCCTGCGGGTCTTGCGTAAGGGCATAGCCATACACACCGGCCCCGGCCACAACACCGGCCAGCAAGGGCGCGCTGTTCCAGCCAGAAGACGGCAACAATCGAGAAGAAACAAAAGGCAACACAAGCCACAACCCCAGTGGCAACAGCACATCACCACGCGGGGCCAAGGCCCAGAAATCAAACCCGGCTTCCCCAACAGACCATACAAGGGTGGCCGCAACCAGCACCGCGTAAAGCCACAGAGCCTCGCGCCGCCGCCGCCATAGCAGCACCGCCGTAGCCAGCAGCACAACGCCGCACACCACGTAAAAACAGGAGCCGCCCAGCAGGGCCAGCCAGATGCCCCCACCTGCAAGAAAAACGCCTAATATTGCAAAAACTGCTGCGGTAATCCGCAATACAATATCGGGCCGGTGACTATTTGTTTGTATCATGTTGCCTATTTTCTGCCCTGCACACGTTCACATCCAAATTTTTCTGCACAAGAAAAACCGTTTCAGAATAATCAATACAACAGCGCGGCATTGCATCCCAAGAAAATACTGTAAAACACACAAAAAACCGCCTGCATTTTTATAAAACACAGGCGGTTACAGAAGTTTCCACTTCAATACTTTTGGGCTTGATACTTGGACGTATCAGTCCAGCTTAAAGCGCACAGTAAACACATGGCCTTTAACACCATCTGCAACATTGTTACCCGAAAGAGCAAAACGCACCTGCTGCAAATATGTTAGCGCACTTTTTGTAAAATTTGCGCCGCCCATGGTTTTAAGCACCACGCAGTTGGTGGGAGCACCTGCCGCCGTAATATCGCACCGCGCCATCACGCGGCCTTCCAGATTTTTGTTTTCTTCCGCTGCCGGGTAAACGGGGGCTGCCGTGTTGATACGGTTAAGCCGCACAGTTTTATCTACGGCAGACATGGCGTTGATAACGGCGTATTCGTCCTTATCTTCCGTGGTATGACGCCAGTTGTACAAGGTTTCCAAACTTCTGGATAAACCTTCTGTGCCATAATTGAGTGTATAAGCTGCTTGGCCCGGCACCTTAACTTTCACGCTCAACCGAGGTGCCTTGGCAATCTCCTGTGCCGTGGCAATTGGCAGAAAGATACCGAACACTTTTTGCGGCGTGTCATTCGCAAACACCAAGGGAAAATTATAGTGCTGCTTGTTTGGCGTATCTGCCTGTAACTGCACAGAAACACCCGCTGTTGGCTGGTTTTTGGGCCACTGCAAGCCAAGCAGGAACCGGCTATATGTTTGGGAATTGAAGGAAAGCGCCGCAGTATCTGCCAGATCCGCCCCTGTAAGCACATACATGCTCATTACCACCAGGCCATTACTTTGCCCATTTGCCGTCAACAGCGGTTGCGTAGGTGCGGGTGCAGGGCGCGAGTAAATAAAGCACGCCTGTAGCGTCTTGGCGTTTTTCAGGCTTTTGGCAATATAATCCTTATCATCCTGCTGAAGCGGCAGTTGCACAGCCAGCTTGCGAATATCCTGCGCACAGTAAACCTCGCCCCATGAGGGAGACAGCGAAGTAACATTGAGCAAGGAAGGCTTATCTGCCGAAAGCGCAGGATTACCTGCACCAGAAGCTGTTGCAGATGCCGGGGGCTGCACCGGCGCAATGGCTTGCGGCGCAGTAGCAACATGCCCACCGGGCACAGAACCAGAAGTTGCACACCCCGCCAGACACAAAAGCCCGAGCGCAGAAAAAATGCGTGTTTTCAATACCATTCAGCAATCCAATACAAAAAAGCGCGGCCCCTAAGGAGCCGCGCCTTTTATTTCCGATATCTTCCCTAAAGGAAAGAAAATCAGACGGAGTAATACATTTCAAATTCAACCGGATGCGGTGTGTGTTCGAAACGGTACACATCATCCCATTTCAGGGTGATGTAGCTTTCGATCTGATCTTTGGTGAACACGCCACCAGCCAGCAGGAACTCATGATCCGCAGCCAGAGCTTCCAGAGCTTCACGCAGGGAGCCTGCAACTGTCGGAATCTGCTTCAGTTCTTCCGGCGGCAGGTCATACAGATCCTTGTCCATGGCATCGCCCGGATGGATCTTGTTTTTAATGCCGTCCATACCAGCCATCAGCATGGCAGCGAATGCCAGATACGGGTTGGCTGTGGGGTCTGGAAAGCGCACTTCAACGCGCTTGGCTTTGGGGCTTGTTGCGTACGGAATACGGCACGAAGCAGAACGGTTGCGGGCGGAATATGCCAGCAGCACAGGTGCTTCAAAGCCCGGAATCAGGCGCTTGTAGGAGTTGGTGGATGGGTTGGTGAAGGCGTTCAGCGCCTTGGCGTGCTTGATAATGCCGCCAATGTAATACAGGGCTGTATCGGACAGATCTGCATAACCATTGCCAGCAAATGTGGGCTTGCCGTCTTTCCAGATGGACTGGTGAACGTGCATGCCAGAGCCGTTATCACCATAGATAGGCTTGGGCATGAATGTTGCTGTCTTGCCGTAGGAATTGGCAACATTGTGCACACAGTATTTGTAGATCTGCATGAAGTCTGCTGCGCGCACCAGCGTTTCAAACTTGGTGCCAAGTTCGTGCTGAGACTGCGCCACTTCATGGTGGTGCTTTTCAATCGCCAGACCCATTTCGCCCATGGCTGCCAGCATTTCTGCGCGCAGATCGCTTTCGCTATCCACTGGCGGCACGGGGAAGTAACCACCCTTCACACCCGGACGGTGGCCCATGTTGCCTTCAGGATATTCCTTCAGGGATGCATCGGGGCCTTCAATGCTGTCGAGCTGGTATTTGCCATAGTTCGGGCCGGTGCCAAACAGCACGTTATCGAAAATGAAGAATTCAGCTTCCGGACCAAAAAATGCCGTATCACCCAAACCGGAGGACTTGAGGTACTGCTCAGCCAGCTTGGCGGTGGAGCGCGGATCGCGGTTGTAAGGCTGCCCGGTGGAAGGTTCAATAATATCGCAGAACAGGATCAGCTGCGGACGAGCAGAGAACGGGTCCATCACTGCGGATGTCGGATCCGGCAGCAGAACCATGTCGCTTTCGTTAATGGCTTTCCACCCGCCGATGGAAGATCCATCAAACATGAAGCCATCGGTAAAGCTATCTTCCTCGATGGTGCTGACATACTGGCATGTATGATGCCACTTGCCCTTTGGGTCCGTAAAACGCAGATCCACCAGTTCCACAGAGTGTTCCTGAATCAGATCAAAAACCTTGGCAATTGCAGCAGCCTTGCTGTCACCCGCCGGAGCTGTTTTCTTTACCATGCTCTCTTCACCTAAGCTTTGTCAGCATGCCGCACTTTGCGGGCACGCGGTCTGCGGGAATAATGTACGCGCATCTTAGCGCCCCATACCTACGCATGGAGCGTGTTAGATTGCGTCTTCCCCTCGTTCTCCGGTACGGATTCGCACCACGTCATCCACCGGACTCACGAAAATCTTGCCATCGCCAATGCGGCCTGTGCGGGCCGCTGCGGAAATGGCTTCTACCGCCCGCTCCACCATGGAAGCAGGGCAGACAACTTCAATCTTCATCTTGGGCAGGAAATCAACAATGTATTCCGCGCCGCGATAAAGCTCCGTATGCCCCTTTTGCCGACCGAAACCCTTGGCTTCGATTACGGTAATACCCTGCAATCCAAGCTCATGAAGGGCTTCTTTCACCTCATCCAGCTTGAAGGGCTTGATTATGGCCTCGATCTTCTTCATCGCGCGTCGTCAACACACCATTGTTGTGCCCGTATTTTGGGCCTGTCCGTTCATGATGCCACCCTGCCCCTATAGGCAGAAGGCACCCCATACCGTTACACTTGCACGGCTTGCCCGTGCGGGCAATCAGGCAGATGCAAATTTGTATCGATAAAGCACCAAATCAACTGTTTACGCCAAATGTTTCGGTATCGCGTCTTATTCGCCTCTTTCCGCCAGCGGGGCAAGGAACTTTGTAATGACAAAATTGCTTAACAGGCAGATTGCAAACCAGCCTGTCACTATTTTTACGCTTATGTCCGAGCTGGCGCGCAAGCATAACGCCATCAATCTTGGGCAGGGTTTTCCTGATACGGAAGGCCCGCAAGACATGGTGCAACTGGCCGCAAATGCCTTACTGGATGGGCGCAACCAGTATGCGCCCCTTACAGGCCTGCCAGAACTGCGCGCCGCCGTTGCGGATGCCTCCGCCCGATTCCAGAACATTTCTGTAAATGCCGAATCGGAAGTGGTGGTGACATCTGGCGCTACCGAGGCCCTGGCGGCATCCTTTATGGCGCTGATAGAACCGGGCGATGAAGTGGTGCTGATAGAACCACTTTACGATACCTACCTGCCTGTTGTGCGCCAGCTTGGCGGCATTCCGCGCCTTGTACGGCTGGAAGCGCCAGATTGGGCGCTCCCGCAAGAGGCCTTAAAAAACGCCTTTAGCCCCCGCACCAAAGCCATTGTGCTAAACACCCCCATGAACCCCACCGGCAAGGTGTTTAACGCTGAGGAGCTGGCCTTTATTGCCGACCTTATGCGCCAGCACGATACCTACGCCATTTGCGATGAGGTGTATGAGCACCTTGTGTTTGATGTGCCGCATCTCTCGCTCATGGCCCTACCGGGCATGCGCGAGCGGTGCATTCGTATTGGCAGCGCAGGCAAAAGCTTTTCCTTTACCGGGTGGAAGGTGGGTTACGTTACCGCCCCTGCCCCGCTGGCTGCGGTGGTGGCCAAAGCGCACCAGAACCTTGTGTTTGCCACAGCCCCCAACCTGCAACGTGCCGTGGCCTTTGGGCTGAACAAGGATACCGCCTACTTTACCCAACTGGCGCAGGAGATGGATACAAAACGCCAGATCCTTTCTGCCGGGCTGGCGCGGGTGGGCTTTGGCGTGCTGCCCTGCCAAGGCAGCTACTTTGTGATGGCGGATATTACCCCGCTGGCAAACGGGTTGGATGACATGGCCTTCAGCCGCCTGCTCACAGAACAGGCCGGTGTCACCACCATTCCCGCCTCTGCTTTTTATGATGCGCAAAGTGGCACGCCCCCGCGCAACCTGATTCGCTTTGCCTTTTGCAAGCGTGAGGAGGTGCTGATTGAGGCTGTGGCCCGTCTGGAACAATGGAAAAGCCGCCAGAGCTGATTTTTCTATATAAAAACGCCAGAAGTGATTGACGAACGACGCAGTTTTCTCTAAACGTCCGCTTGCTGTGCGGCGGACGTAGCTCAGCTGGTAGAGCGCCGGTTTGTGGTACCGGTGGTCGCGGGTTCAAGCCCCGTCGTTCGCCCCAGCATTTTTCCCTTGAAACTTAAAATACCTTACGCACAGCCCCGCATACTGCGTGCACGCTTCCGCCTTATGCTTGCATCTGCGCAACTACCCTGCTGGCTTGCACCTGCTACAACCGGCTGAAGGTTCTGCCGCAGATATTTCCTTGCAATTAAACCCCGAACAAAAAAGCCGATCAGACCAAGCTGACCGGCTTTTGCCAAAACACCCTAATTAAGCGTTGTCCTGCATAAACTGGCGCAGGTCTTGCTCCGAAACCGCGCCATCGTGTTCTAACAGTGCATCCTTGCCGCCTACATGGTGTGGCATCACCATTAGGGGCGTGCCCTCATCCATGAAGCGTATCCGCAAGTCATTCCAACGTGGTGCAACAAAGCGAGAATAAGCCTGTGCCAGCGCGCACTGGTCAATACACCAGTTGCTTGGATTTTCCGGGCTATATGTCCGCTGAACATAATTGTGCAGATACCGCCCGATCTGGGGCAGAAGTTCCGTTTCCCCAAAATAGGACAGGCCCGCCCCAAAACCCCACGGTTCTCCGGCTATCTGTTTGCCTTCATGATTATACGCATACAGCCGGAACCCGTAATCCGAACCGGATTTGAGTTCCTGCCACAAAGCAGGGAAATCGTGCGGGAAGTAGCCATCACAATCCGCTGTCAGCACTGGGCAATGCCACTGGCCCACAATATGCGGCAGCATAAGGTAACGGATGCACGTATAGGCGGCCTTGTTCGCATGGTTAAGCTGCCCATGCGTGAAGGAGACATCCATCCCTCTGTCTTTTTCCGAGAAAAAGGCCACCAGATCCCGTATCAAGGTCAACTGCTCATCCGTTGCCCGATCCACCCCTAAACAAAGGCGGAAGCGCCCCTGTTCTGGATGAGCCTGACACACCCGCATTAAAGACATGACAAGCTTGGGCACAAAGCGGAAATACGCACTATCGCACCCAAAAACCAAACAGGCATCTGGGGCATCTGCCTCTGCCCGACCGGGCGCCACACTGGAATGCCAGCTCCAGCCCGCAATGCCCAACTGGTCTGTTACCTGTTGTTCATGCAGGTTATATGCGGCGGCTTCCGGCAGCCATGTGTAAACACCGCAATTGTAATCAACAGCCTTGATACCGGAATCTTTGGAAAGCTTGCGGGCCGTAACGTAATGTGGGTCTGCGCTGGCCCGATCCTGATTGAGCCATGCGTAATGGCCTGCCACAACTTGGTTCCAGTATTGCGCCCTGTTCTGGGCCTGATCGGCCTGTACCAGTTGCAGCCGCTCTTCCTGCGTGCTGGCAGAAGCCACTTGCTCAAACTGATATGAATACGCCTGCCGCACATCTTCTGCCCGCAGCATAGAAGCAGGCAAAGGCACCATTAAAAAGTTAAAGGCGGGGTCAAACTCTTCTGTATCCGGCAGTTCCTTCAAGGCAGAAGGCAGCAAAAGCAACGCAGCCTCTCCCTGTGCTGTCCGCTGTACCAGATGTGTGAGCTGTTCGGGTATGGGGGCATCACCAAACCGGCCTTTCAGCGCCAGATTGGCTAAATCTGCGGCCTGCTGGGTCTCACCTTCCCGCAATGCCAGAATAGCGGAAAAGAGATATAAATCTGGCCGGAAATCCTGCAACGCGGCACACAATACCGCCGTGCGCGCCAAACCGAATTGCCCAATTTTGGCGCAATTTTTTGCCAGATCCAACAAACAGCCTGCATCTTCTGGGGCTACAAGCAAACGTTGGCGGGCGGCCTGTGCGGCTTGCACAAATGGGCTTTCACCCATTGCCTTTATCTGCGCCGCCAACGCCACCATAAAGGTTTTTTGCACAGGCAATGGGCTTGGTTGCAGAACACTTTCCGGTTCCCGCCCATCGGAAATAATAATGGCATCACCTTTTTCACGCAGGAAAAGCGTACGCAAATCCCAATTATGCTCGCCAAGGCACAGCTTGAAATAAGAAAACGAAACCCGCTCGGCGGTCTGCTTGCCCGCAATAAGCCATTTCCCCTGCGCCAAACGGGCCAGCAATGGCACATGCTGGCTGAGCACTGGTGCAAAACGCTCCCAATTCTGGTTGTGGGGCACCCAACCCAACAGGCCATCTGGTTGGTTCCACATAAACTGCGTACCATTTTTTAAACTTACCAGACCTTTTGCTTCGCCACTTTGTTCAACCTGAGGCCGGATATCTGCAAACCCAAGCAGGCTGTTTCCATCAGCCGATAACTGAACCACGTTCCACTGCGGAGAAACGGCCTGTGCAACCGGAATACCCATAAGATAAAAATCACGATGTGCCAGAATGTGCCCGTGAAATGATATAAAAGAAAACATGCCTCAGCTTACCCCGGCTGCCCGTTCCATATGCGGAATCATGATTTTGGCTGACACTTGCATACAGGCGGCCAGCCATTTTCCTTAATGATGCACATAGTTAGCATAACATCTCCCGCGCGGGCACCTCTTGAGCGGTATGGGATAATCCGCCATCCCAACCCTGACATGTTTGTGATAACAGGGCCTACCCCGCAAAAAACAAAGATTTTTGCCCGCGCATAAGCGCCATTGCGCCTGATAGCGGCAGTTCTGTCCTGATCGTGAACAGCGCTGTGTTGCATCCCCGCTTATGGTCTCAATTCGCGCACTGCATGATGCCTATGCGTATTCCGCATCTGCGCGCAACGAATGCAAGACACTCTTCGAATCGGATGCAGTATTATGGCTAAAATCAAGGTCAAGAACCCGGTGGTGGAAATGGACGGGGATGAAATGACCCGTATCATCTGGCACTTCATTCGTGAGCGCCTGATTCTGCCCTATCTGGATATTGACCTGAAATATTACGATCTGGGCATAGAAAACCGCGATGCCACGGATGACAAGGTAACAGTAGAAGCCGCAGAAGCCACCAAGCGCTACGGCGTGGCCGTAAAATGCGCCACCATCACCCCGGATGAAGCACGGGTGAAGGAATTTGGGCTGAAAAAAATGTGGCGTTCACCCAACGGCACCATCCGCAACATTCTGGATGGCACCATCTTCCGTGAACCCATTATCTGCTCCAACGTACCGCGCCTTGTGCCGCACTGGACAAAGCCAATCGTGATCGGCCGCCATGCCTATGGGGATATCTATCGCGCTGCGGAAACCAAAATTCCCGGCCCAGGCAAGGTGACGCTCAACTACATTCCCGAAGATGGCGGTGCGCCCATTACGCTGGATGTGCATGACTTCAAAGGCCCCGGTGTGGCGCTGGGCATGCACAATACCCGCGCCTCTATTGAAGGGTTTGCCCGTGCCTCTCTCGCTTATGGGCGAGACCGCAAGCTGCCAGTGTATCTGTCCACCAAAAACACCATCCTGAAAGCCTATGATGGCATGTTCAAGGATGTGTTTCAGGAAGTGTACGAAAAGGAATTCAAGGCCGAGTTTGAAAAGTTGGGCCTCACCTACGAACACCGCCTGATTGATGACATGGTGGCCAGCGCCCTTAAATGGCCGGGCGGTTATGTATGGGCCTGCAAAAACTACGATGGCGATGTGGAAAGTGACATTGTGGCACAAGGCTTTGGCAGCCTTGGGCTGATGACATCCGTGCTGCTGAACCCCACGGGCGATGTGGTGGAATCCGAAGCCGCGCATGGCACCGTAACGCGCCATTACCGTGAGCACCAGAAAGGCAAGCCCACCAGCACCAACCCCATTGCCTCCATTTTTGCATGGACACGCGGGTTAGCTTATCGCGGCCGCTTTGATGATACGCCAGACGTTGTGCACTTTGCCGATACGCTGGAAAAAGTGTGCGTGGATACGGTTGAAGGCGGGCAGATGACCAAGGATCTGGCACTGTTGGTTGGCAACGGCACCAAATGGCTGGACACGCAGCCTTTCCTTGATGTGCTGGATGAAAAACTCAAGCAGGCTTTAACCAAAGGCTAAGCTTTCTGCCGCACATCTTTATTGTTTTGTCATGTCTGCGTACCCCGAAGCAATTTTTTGCTTCGGGGTGTTGCTTATTCTAGGCCATTGCGCACCAGCCCGTGCTGGCGCAAAACAGAAACTGTATTTTAATGTAACCAGATAAGGGAGCATCACGCCACGCCATGACTGATACGCCAGCAGAAACAGACGTAGCCATAATTGGCGCTGGCCCAGCCGGGCTTTTTGCCGCTTTTCAGTGCGCCATGCTGCGGCTGAACTGTGTATTGATTGATGTGCTGCCAGAAGTAGGCGGCCAATGCGCGGCCCTGTATCCGGAAAAGCCAATTTACGATATTCCCGCCTGCCCCGCTGTAGAAGGCGCGCAGCTTATTGCCCGGCTGGAAGAACAGATTGCCCCGTTTAACATCCCACGCCTGCTAAAACACCGGGTAGAAAGCCTTACAGGCAACCGGGGCAACTTTACACTGGGTACCAACCAAGGCACCACGCTAAAAGCCAAGGCCATTATTATTGCCGCTGGTGCGGGGGCATTTGGCCCCAACCGTCCGCCGCTGGATGGTTTGGAAGCGTTTGAAGATACCGGGGCCGTGCAATATTATGTACGCCGCAAAGCCGATTTTGCAGGCCGCCGTATTGTTATTGCAGGCGGCGGCGATTCCGCGCTGGATTGGGCGCTTTCCTTAAAAGACAACGCCGAAAAGCTCTACCTCGTGCATCGGCGGGACAGGTTCCGTGGTGCGCCAGAAAGCCTGCGCCAGTTGGAAGAGGCTGTAGCTGCCGGGCAGATTGAAAAGGTTGTGCCCTATCAACTTCATGCCCTGCACGGCCAGAATGGCGCGCTAAAAGGTGTAGAAGTAGCAGACCTAGATGGAGCCACCCGTATGCTGGAAGCCGATGTGCTGCTGCCTTTCTTTGGGCTGGCAACAGATCTGGGGCCTGTGGCGCGGTGGGGGATGGATACCATGCGCTCGACTATTCCCGTCACACCTTCCAGTTGTGAAACCAGCCTGCCGGGCGTGTTTGCCGTGGGCGATGTGGCCACCTACCCCGGCAAGCTCAAGCTGATTTTGCAAGGGTTTAGCGAAGCCGCCATGGCCGCCCATGCCATTTACCCCATTGTAAACCCGGATCAGGCACTGCACTTTGAATATTCCACCAGCAAAGGCGTGCCTGCCTAAAACCAACATCCTTATGGCGGCATGGCTCAAACTGGGCGCAACATGCCGCCGTTTTTTTTAAATCATTTTTTGCTCAGCCCCACTTACGCATACCTCCTTACAGTGTGCGCCATGACCGTTTCCTTACAGGTTCTGGCGTGGTGGGGCGCAGCAAGCTATGGTGGCCGCCTGATCTATTTACCTTTTTTGTAAGGATAAAACCGTGCAAGTCATCATTCTCGGCGCTGGCGTTATCGGGGTGACATCGGCCTGGTATCTGGCCAGCCTTGGGCATGAAGTCACGGTTATAGACCGCCAGCCCGCCTCAGCGCTTGAAACATCGTTTGCAAATGCGGGGCAGGTTTCACCGGGGTATTCCACACCTTGGGCTTCTCCCAGCCTGCCACTTCAGGCAGCCAAGTGGATGCTGCACCCCAAAACCAGCCCGCTGGTTATTCGCAAACGGTTTGATCTGGCCATGCTGCGCTGGATGGAACAGCTTTTAAAAAACTGTAACGCCCATGCGTATGACATCAACAAATCCCGCATGTTGCGCATTGCCGAATACAGCCGCGATTGTCTGGATGCCCTGCGTGAAGAAACCGGCATTACGTATGATGACAGACAGCGCGGGCTGATCCAGCTTTTCCGCACCAACAAACAAATAGATACCGCCCAGCACGATATGCGCCTGCTGGCAGAAGCCAACATTCCGCACCAACTTTTGGCGGTGGATCAAATTCTGGAGCACGAACCCGGCCTTGCCCATGCCAAACATCTGCTAACGGGTGGGCTGTTCCTGCCCGGTGATGAATCGGGCGATGCGCATGTTTTTACCCAAAGATTGGCCCGCATGGCGGAGGCCAAGGGGGTGAAATTTGTGTATAACACCACCATTTTGGGGCTGGATGCCGCAACGGACAAAATTATGTCTGTGCGCACCAGTGCTGGGCACTTCCGGGCCGATGCCTATATTGTGGCCATGGGCAGCTATAGCCCGCTGCTGCTGCACCCGTTGCGCGTGCATCTGCCGGTTTACCCCGTAAAAGGCTATTCCCTCACCCTACCCCTTACGGATGAAACCCACGCCCCCATGTCCACCGTGAATGATACATCTTACAAGCTGGCCATTACGCGGCTTGGCAACCGTATCCGGGTAGGCGGCACGGCGGAGCTAACGGGTTACAGCCAGAAGCTCAGCCCAGACCGGCGTGAAACTCTGGAACTTTCTTTTTCAGAACTGTTTGGTGGGGGAGATCTTTCCGCCGCAACATATTGGACAGGCCTGCGCCCCTGCACGCCAGATGGCACCCCCGTTATTGGCCCTGTGCCCAATTTTAAAAACCTGTGGCTCAACACCGGCCACGGTACGCTGGGCTGGACAATGGCCTGTGGTTCTGGCCGCCTGATTGCAGACCTTGTGCATGGCAAAAAGCCCGATATTCCGGCGCTGGATCTTTCCATCAGCCGGTATAACTAAGCGCACACCGCGCTTATGTGCCACTGCGGCGCAAACCCCGATGGCAGCAAGCTGAATACGCGTGGGCTGGCCCCCATAAAGCTGCCTGCACGCCATGCTGATAATCTAGCCCATTCCTAAAAAACACCCTTTGCATAGCACACAAAAAAGGCCGCGGTGGCAGATACCACCAGCGGCCTTTTTGTATTCCGCAGCTTTACGCCACAGCAGGCAGGGTGCACCACGCCTGTAACGCAGTACCCCTTTCTACCGGGTGATTACTGAGCAGATTCGGAAGAAGAAGAGTCAGCAGTTGCGGCCTTCTTTTTACCGTGGTGCTTGCCACCTTTGTGCTTGCCTTTGTGGCCTTTGTGCTTGCCCTTATGAGTAGCTGCACCTTTGCCTTCTTCGGTTGTTTTACCAGCTTCTTCAGCAGCCGGAGCAGCACCTTCTGGGGCCGGAGCGCCAGCTTCTGGGGCGGCGGCAGCAGCCGGAGCCGGAGGAGCAGCTTCCTGAGCGAAGGAAGGAGCAGCAACACCCAGCAGGGCAACGGTGGACAGAGCCGCAAGCAGACGACGAGAAATCATAAAATATCTCCAAAAACCTGTGGTCCAATCCGCCTCATGCAGGACAACCCCGCATCCAGCACATAGACCGGTTTATGTGTTGATTGTTATCACGGCAGAAGCATAGCGTCTTGAGCTAAAATTTGTGCAATCTTCGCACATATCATCGCCCCGCCACTTGACAGCCGTAAACTAGCCATATTGGCGCTGGCAAAACCTAAAAAACCGCCCGGTAACAGGCGGTTTTTATAGAAAAAAGCACTTTAAACGCTCTGTATGTGACAAAATGATGTAACCGAAAAAAATACACCCACACCACAAACGCGCCACACTTACAGGCTGCCCAAACGCTGGACAGCCCACAAGTTACAGAATCAGTCTGCTTTTTTGCCACGCTTCTTGCGTTCGTTCGGGTCCAGATACCGCTTACGCAGACGGATGGCAGATGGCGTTACTTCCACCAGTTCATCGTCTTCAATGTAAGCAATTGCCTGTTCCAAAGACATACGGCGCGGCGGGGTCAGCAGCAGGGCTTCGTCCTTACCGGCAGCACGCATGTTGGTCAGCTTCTTTTCACGGATCGGGTTTACTTCCAGATCATTCTCACGCGAATGCTCGCCAATGATCATGCCCTGATAAACCGTTTCACCCGCATCTACGAACAGCGTGCCACGATCCTGCAATGAGAACAGGGAATACTGGGTGGTTGCCCCGTTTTCCGCAGAGATCAGAGACCCGTTGCGGCGGCCTTCCACGGTGCCTGCATAAGGCCCGTAGTGGGAATACAGACGGTTCATAATACCCGTGCCGCGCGTGTCGGTCAGGAACTCACCATGATAGCCGATCAGCCCGCGGGATGGGATGATAAACGTCAGGCGCACCTTGTCACCACCAGAGGGGCGCATGTCCTGCATCTGGCCTTTGCGGAGGGACATCTTTTCCACCACAACGCCGGAATAGGGTTCGTCCACATCAATGGTGACTTCTTCGTAAGGCTCTTCGCGCTCACCCGTTTCTTCATTGGTGCGGAACAGCACGCGCGGGCGGCCGATTGTCAGCTCAAAGCCTTCACGGCGCATGGTTTCAATCAGCACACCAAGCTGAAGTTCGCCACGGCCAGCCACTTCAAACGCTTCACTTTCCGGGCTGTCTGTGACGCGAATAGCAATGTTGCTTTCGATTTCCTTGAACAGACGGTCACGAATCTGGCGAGACGTTACCTTCTTACCTTCACGGCCACCCAGTGGGCCATCGTTCAGGCGGAAGGTCATGGACAGTGTTGGCGGATCAACCGGAATAGCTTCCAGCGGGGCGTCTACTTCCGGAGCAGCAATGGTGTCTGGAATAGTGGCTTCGGACAAACCAGCCACGGCCACAATGTCCCCTGCTTCCACTTCTTCCACACCCACGCGGTCCAGACCACGGAAGGAAAGCAGCTTGGTCAGGCGGCCTGTTTCCACCACGGAGCCATCGGCCCGCAGCACCTTAACAGGCATGTTCACCTTGGCGCGGCCCTGTTCCACACGGCCTGTCAGCACGCGGCCCAGAAAGTTGTCACTTTCCAGAATTGTGGCTGTCATGGCGAAGGGCTTGTTTTTGTCCAGATTCGGGGCGGGCACATGGCGCAGGATCAGCTCGAACATCGGGCTCAGATCTTTACGTGCACCATCCAGCGTTTCATCTGCCCAGCCCTGACGGCCAGAAGCAAACAGCATCGGGAAGTCAAGCTGTTCATCATTTGCGCCAAGGGCTGCAAACAGATCAAAAATTTCGTTGTGCACTTCATCGGGGCGGGCATCGCCACGGTCAATCTTGTTCACAACCACAATGGGCTTCAGGCCACGGGCCAGTGCCTTGCCAACCACAAACTTGGTTTGCGGCAGCGCACCTTCGGCGGAGTCCACCAGCACAATGGCGCCATCCACCATGCTCAGAATACGTTCCACTTCCCCGCCGAAGTCGGCGTGTCCGGGTGTATCAATAATGTTGATACGGGTATTGTTCCAGACAACGGAAGTGCACTTGGCAAGAATGGTAATGCCACGTTCGCGTTCCAGATCGTTGCTGTCCATTGCGCGTTCGGCAACGTGCTGGTTTTCGCGGAACGAACCCGACTGCTTGAGCAGTTCGTCAACCAGAGTCGTCTTGCCGTGGTCAACGTGGGCAATGATGGCGATATTGCGGATATCCATGTAAAGGCCTGATATTCCCTGCGGGCCACGCCACCGCTTTCTGCCTGAAAGGGTGGAGGATGGCTTTGCTAGTGTTTGCTTGGGCAGACAAATAGCCGCCCGCGCGCAGGAATGCACGCAAAATCCTCACCAGTGCGTATCATGGCTGCCACCGGGGGTGGCCGCACAAGGGCCGCACAGCTTGCATTTACCCCCTTATGGTGGTGTGCTTCCGGCCTTGGAACACATTATATTGAAAGGGTTTTTAGCATGGATATTCAGGCCATAGATCAAACTTACAACCAGTTTCAGGCACAGGCCCAACAATCTGCCACGGCCCTGCAAACACTGTGCGGCAAAATGCAAACTGCTGCCGATGGCGGGGATATGCAGGCGCGTGAATGGTTGCTGGATCTGAAAGAACTGGCCCTTTCCCTGCGGGATGAGCAATCTCAGATTATCAATTTGCTTCAGGCTTTGCACACGGCCCTTGCCACGCAGGTGCAGCAGAATGTGGCCCCGCCGCAGCCCTCCGCCCTAAGTTCCGTTAAGCCGGAAGTAGAAAATGTGCTGGATGATGTCATTAACTCCGGCTTTGCGCATTCCTTGGCATCTGGCGCGGGTTTTGGCATTGGCAACACACTTATCAATAAACTGTTCTAAATACGCGCACGCCTAAGGGTGTGAAGGCTGGCTCCGACGCACGCAACCCGCTACAAGCCAGCCTATGCTGCTTCACCCTCCTGCGCGCTCTATTGTCAGCGCCGCCCCTACTCTTTCCCTTACTGTTGTAGGGCTAATGTTTGGGCTGGTTATGGGGCTGGGTGCACCCCTGTTTACGCTGGAAATGGTGGATCTGGGGTTTGGCACCGGCATGATTGCCGCCAACACCATGATGCACGCTATCGGCTCCTTGGCCATTGCGCCATTTATTCCGCGCATCAGCATAGCTTTAGGCCCCAAACGGGCTGTTACGCTGGCTTTGCTAACAAGCGCTGCCACGCTGGCCCTTTTTCCGCTGTTGCCGTCCATCTGGGTGTGGTTTGGCCTGCGCGCCGTGCTGGGGGCCGCGTGCGAGATTATTCTGGTGCTTTCTGAAAGCTGGCTGAACCAGATTACGCCAGACCACGCCAGAGGCCGCGTGATGGGGCTTTACAGCACGCTGCTTTCCGTTGGCATTGCCGCAGGCCCTGCCTTGCTAACGGTAACGGTAACAGGCCGTACCAGCGCCCTGCCCTTTGCCTGCGCCAGTATTGCCCTTTTGGTTACCACCTGTTTGGTTGCCGCGCCGTGGCTGCCACATCCGCCTCTTACGCCCCCGCAACGCCCCAGCCTGCTGCGCTACCTGCCTTTGGCCCCCATAGTCATTGCCGCCACGTTGCTGATTGCCATGCTGGATTCGGCAGCCACCTCTTTTCTGGCCCTCTACGCCATGCACTCCGGGTGGTCAGAACATGCGGCCACGCTGTTGCTGAGCATCATGCTGCTGGGGGCCACGGCGTTTCAGATTCCCATTGGTTGGATAGGAGACCGCACAAGCCGCCGCTGGCTTCTGGTCTCATTAGCTGGGTTGGCTGCGGGGGGCGCGTTGTTGTGGCCGGTCGCCATTCACCACATTGGGTTTGCCCATGTGCTGCTGTTTGCGTGGGATGGCGTGTTTGCCAGTATTTACACAGTAGCCATGTCTGTGGTGGGAGACCGCTATAAAGGGGGCGATCTGATAGCCATTTACACCCTCAGTTCCCTGGCATGGGGCGCGGGGGCGTTTGTTGGGCCTGCGCTGGCGGCCAGTTCCATGGCGATAACCCCAGATGGCTTGGCATGGTTTGCCGCCGCTGCCTGCGCGCTGTTTGGCCTGCTGCCCTTACTGCTGAAAAAAAGCGCTTAGCCCCTCTGTTTTCTCAGGCTGGGGCTGCGCCTTGGGTGTTCACCTGCAAGCGATAGAGCGAATCCCCCGCGCACATAAACAGCCAATCCCGCTTGGGGCCGCCAAACGTAAGGTTAGAAACGCTTTGCGGTAGGCGAATACGACCAATAAGGTGCCCTTCGGGGTTGAACACAAACACCCCGCACAGCCCCACCGGCCCGCTAACGCCGCACCAGATATTGCCATGCACATCGGCCTTCATGCCATCTGGCCCCATCTGCACGCCTTCAAAACGCATGTTGGTAAACAGGCGCGGGTTGGAAAGTGGCAGTTCTTCCTTGTGCAGATCAAACACATGCACGGCCTGATCTCCATCATGCCCATGCCCGCCCGGCTGCTTGCCTGAGGAAACAACATAAAGCCGTGAAAAATCGGGCGAGAAGCACAAGCCATTGGGGTTGGGCAACTGTGCCTGCGTAAGCACCACATCAAGATGGCCCATTGCATCTACACGGAAGGTATGATCGGCCTGCCGCCGCGTGCCACCCAATGTTCCAATAAGTTCTTCCCCTATTTTCCAGCGGATATGCCCATCTGGGTTGGCCTCACCACCCGGCATGTCGGCATGGCCCTCAGCCACGTTGTCTCCATACCCCGGATCGGTAAACCAGATGCTGCCATCGGGGTGGGCTATCACATCATTGGGGGAGTTGAGGGAGTGGCCCTCAAACTTATCTGCCACCACATGGGCAGACCCATCATGTTCCCACCTAATCACGCGGCGCAAAAAGTGCTCGCACGTAATCTGGCGGCCCTGATAATCAAACGTGTTGCCGTTAGCGTGGTAGGATTCCGGGCGGAAAACCGTTACCTCTCCCGTTTCCCACAAATAGCGGTATTGCTGGCTTGTCACCACATCGCTGAACAGCAGATACCGCCCTTGAGAGGACCACGCAGGCCCTTCCAGCCATGTGCCTTTATTCCATACCCGATGCAGGCCAGCATTGCCGTACAACAGATCCCGAAAAGAGCGATCAATCACCAGCACATCGGGGTCTGGCGTGTAAACGGGAGGAGCATTTGCTCCCCATTGGCGTGGTGGATTGGTGGTAACATCGGGCGGGCGCACGGTATCGGGCAAAATCTCATCCGCCCCACGGGCCAGCACCGGGGCCGCCACGGTTGCAGAAAGCGCGGTTATGCCTTTAAGCATTGCACGTCTTGCCAGCCTGCTACGTGGGGGTGCCATTATGCCTCCTGCGTTTACCGGACAATCTTTGCCGTATGGAGCGGGTGCATACTGCCTTGGCCCTGCACTGTCACCCCTTTGCTGTGGCAACCCCTTTGTGCAAAGGCAAAGGGCCATTGCAAACCCTTTGCCCTACACGGGTTTCAACCAATACGCGCTACACGCAAAAGGTTGGTAGAACCGCTTACGCCAAAGGGCACGCCAGCGGCTATCACGACGGAATCACCTTCCTGCCCTATGCCTGCACGGTTCACGACATCCAGCGCTGCTTCCACCACATCTTCTACCGTGGTTGTGGGTTTATGCGGCGCGCTTACAAAGGCCCGCACGCCCCACACCAACGCCAAGCGCCGGGCAGATGTGTGCGTGGGGGTAATACCCAGAATGGGGCATGTGGGCCGTTCACGCGCAATACGCAGCGCCGTGGGGCCACGGTGCGTATAGGCCACAATGGCCGGAGCCTTGAGCGTATCCGCCACCTGCTGCACGGCGCTGGCAATGGCATCGGCCACATAATCTTCTGGGGCCAGACGGGCGGCGGCCATGTGGGCCTGCCAACCGGCATCTTCTTCCACCCGCCATAAAATACGGTTCATAATCCGCACAGCCTCACGCGGATATTTGCCCGCCGCAGATTCGGCAGAAAGCATCACCGCATCTGCACCATCAAACACGGCGGTTGCCACATCCGATGCCTCGGCCCGTGTGGGGGTTGGGGCGGAAATCATGCTTTCCAACATCTGGGTGGCCACCACAACGGGTTTGCCCAGCCTGCGGGCCGCACGAATAATGCGCTTTTGCACCAGCGGCACGGTTTCGGGCGGGAGTTCAACGCCCAAATCTCCACGCGCTACCATCACCGCATCAGACAGCGCCAGAATGGCATCCAGATTTTCAACGGCCTGCGGTTTTTCCAGCTTAACCAGCACGGCAGCGCGTTCACCCACCAGCGCGCGGGCCTGCGCCACATCCTCGGCCCGCTGCACAAAGGAGAGCGCCACGTAATCCACCCCCAGATCCAACGCAAAAGCCAGATCCTTGCGGTCTTTTTCTGTAAGAGCGGGAATAGGCAGCGCCACATCCGGCACGTTCACACCTTTATGGTCAGAAAGCGGGCCACCTACATCCACCCGCGTTTCTATCCAGTCTGGCCCTACCTTTTCCACCACAACAGCCAGCTTGCCATCATCCATCAGCAGGCGGCTGCCGGGGCGCACGGCACTGATAATTTCTGGGTGTGGCAGATTAACGCGGTGTTCATCCCCCGGTGTGTCAGACAGATCAAACCGAAAGGCCGCACCGGGCTGTAGGGTTACACGGCCTGCGGCAAAACGGCCCACACGCAGCTTTGGCCCCTGCATATCAGCCAGAATACCAATGGGAGTGCCCAATTCTGCCTCTACCTGCCGCACAATGGCGTGGCGGGCGGCATGATCTTCATGCGTGCCGTGAGAAAAGTTAAAGCGGAACACATCCGCCCCGGCCAAAGCCAGATCACGGATGGTTGCATAATCTGAAGAAGCCGGGCCGAGTGTGGCCACAATTTTAGTACGGCACGTTTGCGCCTGTTCTGCACCCGCACCCTGTTGTGTGGATTCAGCCATGTCTGTTTCTCCTTCTAGTCCGCCGGGGTCTTTCAGGAGGGGTTCACGGCCTCATCAGCATCTACACCCCAGATGGCCTTACGCGGCACCCAGCCATTATACTGTTTGACGGAAACCCTGCACCACGCAGACCCCGCCGCACATTCCTTAACAGAGCCTACCGCACCGGGTTTCAGCACCGCTACAACGGGGGCATCATCGCTGGCACTTGCGCGGAGCATAACGGCACCCGCAATGCTTTTGGCATCATCCAACGTGGGCACTGTTTCTACAACGCGCGTATCCATGTGGCCGGATGCGGGAATTTTTTCACCATTCTTGTCTAGCTTGGGGGCAATAGGAGTATCATCCCCCAGTGGTTCACCCGGCACCAGAAAATCTCGCCCGCCCGCAAGGGTGGCCTGCTGCATCCAGCCTTTCTGGCCTGTGGGGTCTTCTACCAAACGCCACACATCAAATTCACGCTCAATACGCATTGGCATCCCACGGCGATGATACACCCAGATAATGGGGAAGCGCTGCCCCGGCCCGGCACGCATGTTCACTTCATCCGCCCGCAATGCCGCATAACGTGGCAGCGGCAGGCCCGTTACGGTGCCTTTTGGGGGTTCTGGCGCGGCATCTGCCGGAGGTGTGGCCGGGTTTGCGGCATCTGCTGCGGCAGTGCCAGCGGCTACGGCACCCGCCCCCACTGCGGCACCGGCAGCAACCGTGGCGGCGGGGTGGTGCTTGGCGGCTGCCGTGTGCGCGGCCTCGTGCCCTGCGGCATGGTGCTTTTTATGATGCTTGCTCTTTTTAGCGTGCTCGGCCTTAGCATCTGCGCTGTCTGACTTGGCGGAAACCTTTTTTCCGGCTTTGGCAGAAGCACCCTCATGCGTGGCTCCGGCATGATGAGCGTGGTGGCTGTGCGCCGTGGTTTTTTTCTGCTCTGCCGCATGGGCAGAAACCGTGGGAACACTGGCAAAAGCCACGGCACAGCCTGCCGCACAGGCCAGCAGGTGAAGCCGGAAAATAGAAGAGCGTGTGAACATCATGCCTGCATCCCTGCCAAGAGAGACGCGCCGGGGCAAGAGGCATCGCTTCTTATCCCATGCGCGAAGGCAGATAAGGTGGCATACCCTGCCCTGCCAAAGCTGCGGCAAATCTAAGCCAAACCTTACATTCCCGCCAGACATGCCCTGCATACACGCCCTATGCCCAACATGCCATGCTGGTGCAGCCCTAGTGTGTCAGATCTGTGTTTTTTGCCGCTGTAACGTGCCGCGCATGCACGTGGCATCAGGAGTCGCAAGCATGTGTGCCGGTGCGCCGGTTTACCCGGCTGAAGGTGTAGCCTGTTGCTGGGGCGTGCAGGCCTGTTCCACCCCCATGCCGCCGCAAACAGGGCAGTTGGGGTCTGCCTCCAGCATAATGGTGGTAAAGCGGGTGCGCAGGGCATCCCACATAAGCAAACGCCCGGCCATGCTTTGCCCTATGTTCAAAAGCTCCTTCAGGGCTTCTGTGGCTTGCAGCGTGCCCATAACACCCGTTACGGCCCCAAATACCCCGGCCTCACCACAGCTCAGGCCAGAGGCTTCACCATCGGTTTGTGGGTAAAGGCAATGGTAACACGGGCCGCCACACCACGGGCGAAAAGTGGAAAGCTGGCCCTCAAACCGCTGCACGGCGGCAGAAACAAGCACTTTGCGGGTTTTTACGCAGGCCGCGTTTACCACGTAGCGGGTGGCAAAGTTATCGCACCCATCACACACCAGATCGTACTGGCTTATCAGCCCTTCCGCCGTGGTGGCATCCAGCCGCTGGGGGTATGTTTCTACTACAATACCGGGGTTAAGCGCCTCTAGCGTGGCGCGGGCGGAATCTATTTTCCTACGCCCCACATCAGCCGTGGCATGCAGGATTTGGCGCTGAAGGTTGGAAAGCTCCACCACATCATCATCCACCAGCCCGATGCGCCCCACACCAGCCGCTGCCAGATACAACGCTGTGGGTGACCCCAAGCCCCCCGCACCAATAATCAGCACGGAAGCCCCTTTCAGCGCCATCTGCCCGATTCCGCCAACCTCAGGCAAAAGAATGTGGCGAGAATAACGCTGGATCTCGTCTTCAGAAAACTGCGAAATCATGGTGGGGCGTCCTGAAAAAAGTAAAAAAGACAGTGAACCGATCGGTCAGAATGGCGTTAAACAGCCAACATGCTTCGTGTTGCGGCAAAAATCACGTTTTTGTAATAACAACAAAAACATGACATGTTAGTGTGCATCAGAGGTATGCTTCTGTTATAGTAACCTGCAAAATCAACATAAGAGGAATGCAAACATGATATCCCTTCCTCAGTTCGGGCAGTCTGCCCGAGCAGCCAGTCTGACCCCGCGCCAGACCGCGCGGGGGATATGTGTTGCCTCAGCCGTAGCGGCACTGGGTGTATATCTGGCTTCCCCTTTTGTAACGCTGTGGAGTGTGGGTTCTGCCCTGCACACCCACGATATGGCGGCCCTTGGGCAAGTGATTAACTGGGGGGCGTTAGATGCCTCCATCAAGCACCAAACGCTTAATGGCCTGCACCTTATCCCTGCATCGGACGATCTGCCCGAATTTGGTGAATCCTTTGCTGCCACGGCTGTTTCCAACGCAGTGGATACCACGGTAACGCAAAACAATCTGGGCATGCTGGTGGATCAGGCCATTCCGGCGGCTGTGCCTGTCAGCCAGCCCAATATTTCCTTCGCTTCTCTGGCGGCTCATGCGTCCGTAAGGTTTGCACGGCTTGATCAGTTTGTGGCGGAAGTGCCCCTGCCAGGGCATGAGCGTGAAACACCCCTGCGCATTGAAATGCGGATACAGGGTTGGCGCTGGAAAATTACCAATGTGGAATTCCCCACGGCGCGGGCTCCAGTGCTTCAGGCCTCTGCTGCGCCATCCAACGCCTGAACTCTAACCCGCCTGCACCCTAGCGTATATGTGGGTGGCCCTTATAAAAAAGGCCACCCACCCGTAGGCGGCAGCGTACTGCCTGCCTACGTATGAAGTGGCCTTGCAAGCCGTTGCGCCAGATTTATTTGGCAGCGGGCAGGTCTTCTTCCAGCACCACAATATTTACGGCGTAGGACACATCACCATCTTCATCATCACGATGGATGGTGCCAATCACTTCACCATCTGCTGCCAGTTCAACAGACATACCTGCACGAGGTGCGGGGTTGATTGTCAGCTTTTCGGAACCCAGCAGCCTGCGCAGAGCTGTCTGAAGCCGGGTGATTTCTGAAGGAGATATGGAACCGCTCATGTCATTCTTTTCCTGCTGGCATAACTTTGCGCCAAAATAAGGCAAACCGCGCAGGCATGGGCCACTCCGCCCGAAAACGGTGGAGCAACCGGGCACTGGCGCGGTCGCCTTTCCGATCTGTGGCCCCGCTATAGGACAACCACCCACGCTGCCGCAACCTTTCCGCAGCATTGCCCTGCCGCCGCCACTTTCTGCTGTGCATGTGACTTACTGGTTAGAGGAGGATCTGCCTTGCGTTTCTTGCGTGCTCTTGTGCCGATGCTTTCTGCCTGCGTGCCTGTTGGAGTGTGCCTTTTTGCCCTGCAACATGCGCCACCGCCCCCGATGCAACCAGAACGCACAGCCCATATTCTCAACATGGTGGCACATGATGGCGCTGCCCAAACAGCTCAAGCCCTCTCTCGCCAAAAAGGCTGGGCGGATGTGCAGCACGCCGTAACCTCTGGCCAGCCCGATGCCGCGCGCCTTGTGCCCGCGCTTTTGCCATCCGCAGATTCGCACACAACGCGTACACTTTACAAAACCATGCAGGCCGCCCTGCCCAAGCACCCGGCTGTTGTGCTGGCTGCTACCAAGCAAGGTACATCCATACAGGCAGATTTGCAGGCTGTATGTTCCCCCATAGGCATGAGCCACACATGGCGCCAACAAGCCCGCCAAGCAGTGGCCCATGTGCATGATGTTCATCTGTCTGACCGTGCGCAACGGTGCCTGAACAGACTGGATGGCTGAACACTTTTTTGTTTATTTCTTAAATCAGTTTTTATGAAACCCTGAAGCTGGCACAAAAACCCAAGAAATACTGCCAGTTTCAGCCGGTCTATGCGCGCCTTTTCAGCCGCAAATGCTACACAAGCCAGAAATGCACAACACGCAATTTAGATATGACCTGAGCGCGTGAAGTGATAACATCCAAATATTAGATATTCATTATTAGAATATCTCCCAAAAAAAATAACAAGAAGCGAACCCCGGCCCATGACCGCATACCCCGGATTTTCTCGTCCCGGACAGGCCATTGCCGCCGTTTACTGTCCGGCTTTTTCTTCTCCTGCTCTCCCTGCCCGCACGCCTGTTTATTGGCCTGCCTTTGGCCTACACGCCCTGCTTGCAGCCTCTGCCGCCGGATTTGCGGTGTGTCTTGCCCCCTACGCTACGGCGGCAGAAACAGCCCCTAACGCCGCGCATCTGCATTACCCGCACACACCTGCCGTTGTGCGCACAACACCAACCACTGTTGTGCCCGCCAAGGAAGCCCCAGCAGAAGTCACATCCTCTGCCACTCCTGCCGCCAAGCCGGGGTTTTGGGATAATGCACGCCTGCTGCCCCCGCTCACCAGCCGACCAGAAGCATATGGTCAGCCCCAATCTTTGGAGCTTTCCCCCTTATCTACCGCCCTGCTGCACCAAGGGCCGTGGGGGGTATTTAACGCCAATACCGGGGCTGCCGCAGGGTTTGGCACCGTGGGGTATTATGCTGTTTCGCGGTGGGCGGAGGATTGGTCCAGCCTGCGGGACAAGCGCAACCGCATAGATGCCATGGATGCGCTTAAATACATTCCCTTCAATCAGGAAGGAGATATCTACCTGTCCTTCAGCGGCAACTTCCGCCAGCACAACTTTTATGATCAGCGCGCAGGATTTGGCACCACCAAAAAAGATCCTGCCTATCGCAACAACTTTCGCTGGAATCTGGGCGCAGACCTGCACCTGGGCGAGCACGTCCGCCTGTATGGGGAGCTGATGAGCGGGCAAGCCGCAGGTGTAAACTACTATGGCTATGCCGGAGGCCGCTGGCGCAGCAAGCTGGATGCCCAGCAGGCGTTTGTAGAAGTGCGCGGCAAAGTGCTGGGCGCCACCGTAGGCGGCATGGCCGGGCGCATGACCTTTTTGGATGCCCCCCCATATTTTACGGCAGGAAGCGTGTACCCCACCCTGCCGTATTCATGGAACGGCCTGCGCGGCTATGCCTTTTGGAAGAACTTTCGCGTAGATGGTTTTTATCTAACCCTAACAGATAACAGCCCGCCCATTGCCTTCCATGATACCGTGGGGTGGAGATCTCGCCTGTTTGGGGCTTACACATCCTACGCGCTGCCCAAGTTCTCGTTTCTGGGCAAAAACAGCCAAGTGTTTGTAGATAGCTTTTACTACGGCATTATTCTGGCCAGCAGCGCTCTGCCCACAGCAGCAGGTGGCAGCATTGCGGGTTCTACCCACCGTGATACGCCGGGCATGCGCGTATGGGGTAACGCCGGGCCTGTTGAATTTTCTGTTGGCGGCATGTGGCAGGGGGGAGAATTCCGCGCGGCCAAAAGCGGCCCCACACGGCCTGTTTCTGCTTATTCCATCAACGCCACACTCTCATGGCGCTTTGCCAAATGGGCGGGGCATCCGGCTGTGGGGATTCAGGTGGATGATGTTTCTGGCGGCAACATGAACAAAAGCCAGAGCAGCAGTTGGGGCAGCTTTCTTTCACCCTACGTGCCCAGCGCCTACTACCTGGATATCAGCACCTATATCGGGCAATCCAACATTATTGATGTAGGGCCTATTGCCACGGTTTCCCCCACCCCCAACACCACCTTGCTGATGAAGGTGCCCGTGGTGTGGCGCAATAGCAAACAAGATGCCATTTATGCCAGCGGCACAGCCTTTTATAACCTGCGCCCACATGGGGCCTATACGGCCACTATGCCGCAGGCCAGCTTTACGTGGCGTGCCACGCGCCACATTACGCTAAGCATTGATGGCGAATATATTTTTGCTTCCAAAACCATGATTAACGCGGGCGCATCCTCCGGCGCGTTCGTGCAGAGCAACTTGGAACTTACCTTTTAACCCTCGCTTTTGTGCCCATTGGGCCACAGCGGTACAGACAAACTGCCCCGTCCATCGTAATGCTTGCAGCATATACAAACCAGACGGGGCAGCCCCATGCGCCACGCATGTCCTGCACATGCATCCATCGGGCCGCCTTGCCACAGCCAGACCAAGCAAGCAGCCCGAGGCCCCAGCATGACGCCATCCCCCACCCGCCAAGAACTCACCCTGCGCGGGCTTGTGCTGGGCGCACTCATCACCATCGTTTTTACTGCTTCCAACGTGTATCTGGGCCTGCGTATTGGGCTTACGTTTGCATCCTCCATTCCCGCTGCGGTTATTTCCATGGCTGTGCTGCGGATGCTGGGCGGTGGCTCCATTTTGGAAAACAATATGGTGCAAAGCCAAGCCTCGGCAGCGGGCACGCTTTCTTGCGTGTTTGCCACCTTTCCGGGGTTGGTTATGGCGGGGTATTGGCAGAACTTTCCGTTCTGGCAAACGGCGGGGCTTTCACTCGCCGGGGGCATATTGGGCGTGCTGTTTACAATTCCACTACGGCGCGCACTGGTTACAGAAAGCAGCCTGCCTTACCCAGAGGGCGTGGCTGCGGCAGAAATTTTGCGCGCCGGGGCAGAAAAAGGCCATAGCCACGGGCTGCGCGCCCTTATTGGCGGCGGTGTTATTGCCACGCTTTTTTCATTCGCCAGTGCTGGGCTGCGGCTTTTGGCCGATACACTCACCCTTACAGCCACCGCTGGGGCTGCGGTGTTTCAATTTTCCGGCGGGCTTTCCCTCGCTCTTGTTGGGGCGGGCTATCTGGTGGGGATAGCTGGCGGGTTGGCCATGCTGCTGGGCTGCATTCTGGCGTGGGGCATGGGTGTGCCATGGTTAACGGCCCATTTGCCCAACCCGGAACATCTAGCCCCTGCCGCCTTTGCGCATGATGTATGGCTGCACAAGGTGCGCTTTATTGGTGCGGGGGCCATTGCCGTGGCCTCACTCTGGACATTGGTGGAACTTATGCCGCCTGTGCTGCGTGGCCTGCGCGCCATGTTTACAGGCCGCGGCCAAACGCTGGTGCCCGATACAGAGCGCGATATGTCTGGCCGCAGCATGGGGCTGTTGCTGCTGCTTTCCGCCGCCATGCTGGCTGGGCTGTTTGCGTATTTTCTGGCCCCTGTTGCGGTGGGGTTTTGGCCTGTTGTGGCCGCTGCTGTGCTGTTTTGCATTGTGTTCGGTTTTATTATGGCGGCAGCCTGTGGCTATATGGCGGGCATTGTGGGGTCTTCCTCCTCCCCCATATCGGGCATTATCATTATTGGCGCTGTGCTTTCCGCCCTGATGATACTGGCGCTGGAAGCCTTGGGCCTTACCCCCACCAGCATGATGGCCGAGGGGCAAAAACTGGCCACGGCGTTTACCATTTTGGTGCTTTCGGCCATTACGGCCACGGTGGCCATTTCCAACGATAACCTGCAAGATCTTAAAACCGGGCAGCTTGTTGGGGCATCGCCATGGAAGCAGGAAGTGGCGCTGATTGTAGGCTGTGTGGTGGGGGCTGCGGTTATTCCACCTGTGCTAAACCTGCTTTATCAAGCCTATGGTTTTGCTGGCACCATGCCCCGCCCCGGCATGGACCCCACGCATGCGCTTTCCGCCCCACAGCCTGCGCTTATTGCCATGATCGCCAACGGCATTTTTACGCACTCGCTGGATTGGAGCATGCTTTCCATTGGCATGGCGCTGGGGGCTGTTCTGGTAGGGGTGGATCAGCTTTTGCGCCGCCGCCATATGGCGTTGCCACCTTTGGGCGTGGCGGTGGGGCTGTATCTTCCTGCCTCTGTTAGTATCACGTTGGCTGTTGGGGCTATTCTGGGTTGGGGGTTAAAACACCACATCAAAACCCGCAGGGCACAGAACCACCAAACAGAACCTGCTGCCAACGCCGCCATTGGCACCATGCTGGCTTCTGGCTTTATTGTGGGGGAAAGCCTGACAGGTGTTGCGCTGGCCGTGCTTTCTGGCGCGTTGGGGCAGGATGATGCGCTCTCCATCGCGCACTATGTGCCCGCAAACCTGCCGCCTGTGTTGGGCGCTGCTGCTTTTGTGGCTGTCTGCTGGTGGTTTGCGCGTAAAACCCTGCAAGCTGAAACACAGGGGCATTAAACGCGGCCTACGCAAAAGGCTTACCCCGGCAAGGGCGTACAACACGTAAACACCCTTTAAGATATGCGGCGGGTGGAGCGCGCTGCGTTCTGTTTGGCAAACCTGTAAGGCATTCAAAGGAACGTTACAGCCTTATTGGATTTTTTCTTTGTAGAATCAGGATTTTTTCATTTTTGTCTGCGCCTAAAGCCCAATCCCAACAACCCCAAGCCAAACACCAGCCCCGCCCAGCCCCACGCCATACCGGGTGGGGTAAAGGAAAAGCAAATATCCGCGGCCCCTTTTGGCAAAGTGATGCGCTGGAACAGGTTTTCTTCATACCCAATAGCGGCTTCCTGCCCGTTGATGCGCACATGCCAACCGGGCAGCATAAGTTCGTGCCGAATAAGTAGGGCAGCCGTGCGGCAATGTGTGCGGAGTACGGTGCGGGAGATTGGGTGGATCTCGCAGCCCTCTGCGGTCTCAAAATACGGGGCGGGATGAGGCAGGCGGTACAGATCATTCGCGGCACTGCTGTAAAGCAATTGCAGACGTTTTTCGGCGGGGGCCTCCTGCTGGCCCGGCAGCACCATACCATGCGGCACAACTGCCAGAGCCACGCCCAAGCGTTCCAGAACCTCCGGCTTTTGGCCCAGAACATCCTGCAAAAAGAAGTGCCCATTCGGGGTGTTAGGCGTAATGCCATCAAACGTAACGGGGTTAAGGTTTGCGCCAAAATCCTGCTGCAAACGGGCAATCCACGCAGCAGGCATGGGCACGCCGTTGTGGTTGAGAGAGGCCAGCCCAAAATACGCACCATAATTGGGAGCCAACCCGCCAAGAGATACAAACCTGTTCAGCCCGATTTGTGCCTTCATGGTGTTGATAAGCGTGGCATCTACCGGCAGCACGCTGCGGGTGGAGAGTAGCGGCACGCAAAACAGAAAAAGCGCTTCTGCCACCACGGCACTTGCCAGAACAGCACAGCGCCACCGCGCCAAAACCGGCAATAGCAACGCGGCAAGGCATAGTGCCACCAATGCACCACCTGCCAGCACAGAGCCAAAAGCATAAAAGCGGGAAGGCACAGGCCCTTGCGCAAAGCCCCATAAATCAGCCCGTGCGGGGGCGTTCCAGCGCCATACGGCATAGGTGGACAGCAGCAGAACACCACCGGCACACAGCGCAGGCCATGCGGATATCAGCCAGCTTTTGACACGTTGTTTTGCAACACCCGCGCCCGCCTGAGCACCAATATTGCGGCACACATCATCCAGCCCGAAGGCGGCCAGAAGAATAAGCGCCATTTCCTCCATCGGGTAGCAAAAGCGATGGAAAAACGTGAGGGCTATACCGGGTATCATATCCATAAGCGGGGCTATGCCGGGCAGGTTGGCCTGCTTGCCCACACAAGCCACAAAATAGGCCGCCAGCATAATACGTGCCGCCCGGTCTCGCCGCCCCCATAGGCCCAGAAGTGCCAAAAATGGCAGCACAGCCCCCCAATATCCGCCAACACTCCACCATGCCTCGTACCGAGAGGCCGGGCCGTAAAAAATGGGGCCATTGATGTAAGGAAACAGCGCCATAGCCCAGCATGTGATGGGCTGGGTGATGGAAATACCCGCTGCGTGGTCTCCCACCCACGCATGGGGCAAATAGGTGGCAAACGCCACAAGCTGCGGGGCAGCTAAAAGCAGGGCCGTGCTGCCGCCAACCGCAATGGCGGCGGCAAACGGTGCGCGTGCCCCCGCAGGCTGTTGCGCCAGACGCAAAAAAGCCCAGCACAATACCAATGTGCCCTGCAAAAACGCAGTTTCGGGAAAGCTGGAAAGCACCATGCCCCCCAAGCCAAGGGCCAGCAGGCCCCAGTTACGTATATCGGCCCAGCCATGTGCCGTGCCACGCAACACCTCCACCCCCAGCAAGGCCAAAGGCAAAAAGGCCAGCGGCTGGCTTGGCCCATCCGATGCCCACGCAAACGTGCCGTTAAACGCCCACAGCACAGCACCGGCCAACACCACGCGCGCATCCAGCCCCAGCTTGCGCAGCAGGGCGTACATGCAAAAACCTGCCAGAATTTGCAGCGCAATTTTAAGCAGCAACAGCCCACCGGGCAGGCCTAAAAGCAGCACAAAAGGCAAAAAGAACGCGCCGGGCTGATACTCCCCCGCCAACGGCATGCCCACGCCGCTATACGGGTTCCACCACGGCAAAACACCATGCCGCCAATCTGCTGCGGCCAAGTGGCCCAATGCCTGCACAATAACACCCGCGCAGCCATCTACCCACCCCGGCAAACCGGGTAACATGCCGCCTTCCAGCCAGTTGCGCCGCGTTTGCGTGCCTGCCGAAAGCACAGAAATAGGGTCGGACGTTGCGCCACCCCACAGCATCGGGCCCAGAAGTTCTGGCAGATGCACCAGCACAGGCAGCAATGCCAGCACAACCACGTGCCATACAGGCCAGTGAGCACAAAACCGATGGCGGGCAAAAAAAGAAAAAGCGGGCATATGCCCGCCTTAGCAAAGGGGAAGCCGTATTCCTACACAATACGCCCCTTGTATGTGCGTTAGTGCTGCAAAAAGACCGGCACATCCGGGTGGGCCAGAATATAATCCGTAGCACTGCCCATAAGCCGATTATACAGCATGCTGTGCTGATACCCGCCTATCACCAACAAATCCGCCCGCCGGGCATCTACCTCACCCAGAATGGATTGTGCGGCCTTGCTGGCATCATCACTTGGATTCATCTCCACCCGTTCGGGCGTAATGCCGGGCAAGATATCCATCGGCATGGGGGAAGCCGGTGTTTGCAATACATCCACCTGTTTGGCCTGCGCCAGCAATACGCGGGCAGAGGCAAACGCCTTGCGGCAACCCTCCGTATCTTTCCATGCCATCAGAATATGGTCCCCACTTGGGCGATCCCAAAAGGGTGGCACAAACAGAACGGGGCGGCCTGTTTGAAAAATGGCTGAACGGGTGGCCAGTTTTTTCTGGTCACTATCCCGGCTATCGGGAAAGTTCATAATCAGCAAATCGGCATCCTTGCCATAACCGCTGATAATTCTGTCCACCGTAATTTCGGGGTCCAGCCAGTTTACTTCCACCTTGCTTAACCGTTCTGCGCCAGAACCATATTCCTCCGCCAGCCAGCGGTGGAAAATTGTGTGCAGGCTATCGGCCCATTCACGCTGGTTTTCGCGCAGCACGGCAGCGCTTTCATCTGTCAGGCCCATATTGCCCAGCACCTGCGTAGGAGGCTCCCGCGCGGCCAGAACATCCATGCGGTTGCCGTTTACGCGGGCCAGAAACTGTGCGGCCATGTTCAGCAGCACTTCCGCCTGATCCTGCTGGCTGAGAATAACAAGACATCTCTGCATTGCTTGCGCTCTCCCGTTTTTATCTGTGGCGTGTCACCACGCACACCTATGGTGGGCCAGCGCCAGAAAGCATTCACACCAAACGTGCCCGCCGGCTAAAGGGTTGCCCATCGCCCCAACTGTGCCACGCCTGCCCTCTCTCTGGAAGGTGAAGAAAAAACATGCCGCCCCCTCTCGCATTTCGGGGCAAAGCGCGGCACAACCGCAAGGATAACACCAGCCCTTACGCAAAAAAGGATACGGCCACCGTGTTGCTGAACGTGATTGAACGCGGCCCCGATGCCCCCTCTCCCCTGCCGCCGGTTGTGCTGTTGCACGGGCTGTTTGGCCGTGCGCGCAATCTGGGTTTTGTGCAACGTAAGCTGGCCGCCTCCCGCCAAACGCTGGCAATGGATTTACGCAACCACGGCAACAGCCCCCACGGCCCCATGAGCTACCCCGCCATGGCGGAAGATGTGCTGGAAACCATGCACCATCATGGCATCAAAAAAGCCTTGGTGCTTGGCCATTCCATGGGTGGCAAAACCGCCATGATGCTCTCCCTTATTCACCCACAGGCCGTGCAAAGCCTGCTGGTGGTGGATATTGCCCCCGGCCAGGGTGGCTTTGCGCGGATGGATCTGCCGCCGGGGCTGGATAAGCTGGTTTTTCCCCCGCATCTGGATTTACGCAGCGCAGATGAGCTGTTGCGCCCGCTGATAAGCAATGATGCCGTGCGGCAATTGATGATCCAGAACATCCGCATGGGGGATAACCCCGGCTGGGCCATTGGCATGCACGACATTCTGGCCGGAATGCCCGCCATGATGGGCTGGCCCACATTGCCCCCTAGTGCGCAATATAGTGGCCCCACGCTGTTTATTCGGGGGGAAACATCACCCTATATTCAGCCCACCAATTACCCACAGATGCGCCATCTGTTCCCGCACTATCGGTTGGAAACAATCAACGGCGCAGGCCATTGGGTGCATGCAGATGCTCCGCGCCGGTTTATGGAACTGGTGGAAGAATTTGCCACCCAGACAGAAGACGCCTCCACACCCTGAAGGCGCAAAAAACCTAACGGGGTGGCAGTGTGGCTGGCTTGCCTGCCAGATTAAGGGCCACGGCCTCCGCAATGCGGATACCATCCATAGAGGCAGAGAGAATACCACCCGCATAACCTGCCCCTTCACCCGCCGGATACAGGCCCGGCGTATTGATAGACTGCCCGCCCTCATTCCGTGGAATGCGCAAGGGGGAGGATGTGCGGGTTTCCACCCCGGTCATCACCGCGTCTTCCATGGCAAAGCCGCGGATCTTGCGGTCAAACTTCGGCAGGGCCTCACGCAGGGCTTCCACCACAAAATCGGGCAGGCATTTTGAAAGATCGGTGGGGGTTACGCCCGGTTTGTAGGAGGGCACAACATCCCCCAACGTGGTAGAAGGGCGGCCTGCCAGAAAATCTCCTACACGCTGGGCGGGGGCACGGTAATCTCCACCTCCCAGTTCAAACGCCTTGCGCTCCCATTGGCGTTGAAAGGCCATGCCCGCCAGCGGGTCATCCGGGTAATCCACACCGGGGCGCAGTTCCACCACTATGCCGGAATTGGCGTTACGCTCGGCGCGGGAATACTGGCTCATGCCGTTGGTAACCACCTGCCCTTCTTCCGAAGTAGCCGCCACCACGGTGCCGCCGGGGCACATGCAAAAGGAATACACGCCCCGCCCGTTGCTGGCATGGTGCACCAGCCGATATTCCGCAGCGCCCAGAAGCTCGTTTCCCGCGCTGGGGCCAAACTGCGCCACATCTATGACCGATTGCGGGTGCTCAATCCGCACCCCAATGGAAAACGGCTTGGCCTGCATGGCCACATCTTCGGCCTGCAACATGGCAAACGTATCACGCGCGCTGTGGCCCACGGCCAGAATAACGTGATCGGCGTGTATGGTCTCACCCTCAGCAGTGCGCACACCTTCTACCGCGCGGGTTTGCGGGTTAAGCACCAACCCATCCACACGGGTTTGAAAACGGTATTCCCCACCTGCTTCCTCTACCTCGCGCCGAATATGCTCCACCATGGAAACAAGGCGGAATGTGCCAATATGCGGGTGGGCCAGATACAGAATATCCTCCGGCGCGCCAGCTTTTACAAACTCCTCCAGCACCTTGCGGCCTAAAAAGCGTGGGTCTTTAACCTGGCTATACAACTTGCCATCAGAAAAGGTTCCGGCCCCGCCCTCACCAAACTGCACGTTGCTTTCTGGCGTAAGTTCAGAGCGCCGCCATAGGGCAAACGTATCCACTGTGCGCTCACGCACCACCTTGCCGCGTTCCAGCAGCAGCGGGCGCAGGCCCATGCGCGCCAGCACAAGGGCGGCCATAAAGCCGCACGGCCCGGCACCTATAACAATAGGGCGCTTGTAACTGGGCTGAGCAGCCAGTTCTGCCCCATTAGCAATAGGGGGCACCCATTCCATGTTGGGGGATGGCTGTACGTGGTTATCCTTGGGGTGGGCGGCACGGTAACGGGCCAGCACGGCGGCCTCGTCCCTTACGGTGCAATCCACGGCATAAACCAGCTTAATGGCCACCCGCTTGCGGGCATCGTGCCCGCGCTTGAACACGCTGTAATGCTCCAACGCATCTTGGGTAATGTTCAGCCGCTCGCAGATTGCCTGTGCCAACGCCTGTGGCGAATGGTCTAGCGGAAGCCGTAATTCGGTCAATCTGAGCATGCGCTGTGCCCTTACCTTTCAAACAGGCGTGAAAAAAATCTGCTCTTTCCCTAAGCTGCTCTGCCGTGTGGCGCAATATTGGCGGTGTGGGTCACAAAAAAGATGTTGCCCTTCCCTGCCATCCTTAGCAGACATAGATAAGACAGACCGGGTTGGTCCTGTTGGTTTGCCCCTGCCCAGCCATTATTGTTCCATTCATTCAGGAATGCTTCTTCCCATGCCTTCGCCGCACGATCATATGCCCTCTTCCCAGCCTGCGGATTCAGCCTGTGGTCATGCACACCACACGCCGGGCCAACCAGACGCGCACAGCCATGCAGAAGCCTGCACCGCAGAGCATGATCCCGCAGCAGATGCGCACACCCACGCGTATGAATGCAGCGCAGGAGAGCATGATCACGCCCATGATGATCACGCTGGGCATGATGACCATACCGGGCACAACCATGCTGCGGGTGGAAGTTGCGGGCACAGCCACGGTTTTGGGCACGCCCATGTGCATACGCCAGCCTCCTTCGGCAAAGCGTTTGCCATAGGTATTGCGGCCAACAGCCTTTATCTGGTGGCCGAAGCGCTGTGGGGCTTTTTCTCGCACTCGCTGGCACTGCTGGCCGATGCAGGGCACAACCTTTCCGATGTGCTGGCGCTGGCGGCGGCATGGATGGCCCAGCACCTTTCCCAACGCTCGCCCTCGCTGCGGTTTACGTATGGGTTGCGGCGCTCATCCATTCTGGCGGCACTGGCCAACGCGCTGGTGTTGATGCTGGTAACAGGCGGCGTAGCGTGGGAAGCCATTACCCGCTTGTTTGACCCCGCCCCCGTAGCTGGCAAAACCATGATGATTGTGGCCGCCCTTGGCATTGTGGTGAACGGCGCCACCGCCCTGCTTTTTGCCTCTGGGCAGAAGGGAGACCTCAACATTCGCGCGGCCTTCATGCACCTTATGGCGGATGCTGTTACCTCCCTTGCCGTGGTGATAGCAGGCGGTTTGGTGCTGCTAACGGGCCTGAACTGGATAGACCCTGCCATAAGCTTGGCCATTTCCATTGTTGTGGTGGCCAGCACATGGTCTTTGCTGCGGGATTCCTTGGATATGGCGCTGGATGCCGTGCCCCGCGCGGTGGATGCCGGGGCCGTAGAAGGCTTTTTGCGCACCCTGCCCGGTGTGGCGGATCTGCATGATCTGCACATCTGGCCCATTAGCACCACGGAAACAGCGCTAACGGTGCATTTGGTGCGCACCTCCGCCACGGTGCAGGAAAGTGATACCGCCCTGCTGGAAAAAGCCGCCGCCGCCCTGCGTGAACGCTTTGGCATTGTGCACCCCACCTTGCAGATAGAAGGCGCAGATTATGCCCCATCCTGCGCCTTAACAGACCCGCACACCGTCTGACACGCCTTTCCTTTTCCCGCGCATTTTATGCCGCCACGCCAGCCAGAATTGTTGTTTACGTGCCAGAACTTCCCCTGCCCTCCAGCAATCGTGGCATTGCTGTTGTTAGCCTTGGTGTTAGCTTTGTCGCACTGGGGCTCAAATACGCCGCCTATGCCACCAGTGGCAGCATTGCCCTGTATGCCGATGCGCTTGAAACCATTATTAACGTGGTAGCCGCCGCCGGAGGGCTGTGGGCGCTAAGCGTGGCTGAAATGCCAGCAGATACCAACCACCCCTACGGCCACCACAAGGCGGAATATCTTTCTGCCGTGGCAGAAGGCGCGCTGGTGGTTGTAACAGCTTTTGTTATTGGGGATGAAGCGGTGCATGGCTGGCTGCACCCCAACCCACCACAGGCCCCCTGGCTGGGGTTGGGGCTGAACGCCCTTGCCACCGTGGTTAATCTGGCATGGGGGCTTATTATGCTGCGGGTGGGGCAAAAGCGCCGCTCTCCCGCCCTTGTGGCAGGCGGGCAGCATGTGCTTTCCGATGTATGGACAGGCGTTGCCCTTGTGGTGGGTGTTACCCTTATTCCGCTTACCGGCTGGGTGCGGCTGGATGCTATTCTGGCAGGGCTTTTGGCCATAAACGTGCTGCGCGTAGGCTGGGAAGTCATGCGCGAATCTGTTTCCGGGCTGATGGATGAAGCCCCCGAACCCGAAACAATGGAAGAAATTCGCACCATTATTGCCGCCAACGGCAAAGGGGCGATTGAGGCGCACGATATCCGCACCCGCATTGTGGGGGCTGTTACGTTTTTAGAGTTCCATCTGGTGGTGCCCGGCGCCATGAGCGTTAACACCGCGCATGATATCTGTGACCGCATAGAAGCTGCCCTGCGCGCCAGCATGGGCAGCACGCTGGTGCATATTCATGTAGAACCAGATACGCACGCCAAGCACGAGGGCATTGTGTTCTGGAAAGGCCCGGCAGAAACCTACCCCACACCCGCTGCACGGCCCGATAATGGGGCCAGCGCATAATAAAAGCGGCGCGTGCCATAAATATTCGGCACAAAAGAACTATCGCCTCTTTCATGTTGTGTATGAAATGCTACACTCGGTTGCATCCTTTTTCCTACCCTTTATGCCTTTACGGATGCCGCCCATGTCTGCCAGCGTGTTCCCCACGACTGAATCCCTTCGTCATTTGCGAGAACACGCCAAAGCGGGCACCGTAAACTGGCGCAGAAAATTTATTTACTGGTCTGGCGCCATTATGGTGGGCGTGGTGGCCGTAGGCTTTGCCGCACTGGCCGATGCCGCCGCCCATGTGCGAGACCATATTTTAAAAATAAGCCCGTTGCTGATGTTGCTGGTAACCCCCGGCGGGCTGGCACTTTCTACGTGGCTAACGCGCACATGGTTTAGGGGCGCACAGGGCAGCGGTATTCCGCAGGCCATTGCGTGCATGCACCTTAATAACAATGCCATTGTAGATAAGGTGCTGGCGCTGCGCATTGCCTTTGCCAAAATTCTGCTAACATGCCTTGGGCTGCTTTCTGGCGCATCCATTGGCCGAGAAGGGCCAACCGTGCAGGTGGGGGCTTCCATCATGCATACGGTGGGCCATTATATGGGCATTACAGATATTACCCGCCAGCGTGCGCTTATTAAAGCCGGAGGGGCCGCAGGTGTGGCCGCCGCCTTTAACACTCCGCTGGCTGGCATTGTGTTTGGCATTGAGGAACTGGCCCACTCCTTCGAACAACGCACCAGTGGCACCATGCTGACATGCGTGGTGATTTCCGGCGTGACAGCTATCGCACTTGTGGGCAACTACACGTATTTTGGGCACACCTATTCCTCCGTGCCGGTGGGTACAAGCTGGCTGGCCGTTCTGGCGTGCGGCATTATTGGCGGGCTGTGCGGGGGTGGGTTTTCTGCCCTGCTTGTACGCATATCTCGTGGTATTCCGGGGGCTTTTGGGGCGTTTATTACGCGCCATCCGGTTGCGTTTGCAGCCCTGTGCGGGGTGTTGCTGGCCCTTATCGGCCTGATTTCTGGCGGCATGACATACGGCACAGGCTACGTGCAGGCGCGTGACATCATTATGGGGTCAGACCAGTATTCGGCCTCATTTTTTGTGCTGAAACTGCTGGCCACCATTGTATCTTACTGTTCGGGCATTCCCGGTGGGCTGTTTGCCCCCTCGCTTTCTGTGGGCGCGGGCATGGGTGGCTGGGTGGCGCAGTTTTTGCCCCACACCGCACCGGGGGCCGTGGTGCTGCTGGGCACCGTGGCCTATTTTGCAGCGGTTACGCAATCTCCGCTTACCGCCACGGTTATTGTCATGGAAATGTGCGATAACCAGCAGATCACCCTTGCCCTGCTGGCCAGCGCCTTTCTGGCCTTTGGCGTTTCCCGCACCCTGTGCAGCCATGCCTTGTATGGTGCGCTGGCCGTGCGTTTTGTGCGCACCACCGCCCCCAAACAAAACAGCGCATCTGTTGTTACGGCCACAGATACCGCACGCCAGGCCTCTCGCGGGCAGTCTTCCCCCTCAAAGCAAGGCTGATCCGCCGGTTGGCTTAGGTTCTGGCCTAGAGCGCTATTGCACCCTATATGTTGCAACAGTTGTTTGTACTGGAAAGGTTCATTCCCGATGTCCGATGCATCTTCAGCGCCTGCAAGCGCCGCCGCGCCCGATAGCCGCATACCGGTAACCGTGCTGACCGGCTTTTTGGGCGCGGGCAAAACCACGCTGCTCAACCACATCCTAACTGCCGAGCACGGCCGCAAATACGCCGTGGTGATTAACGAATTTGGCGAACTGGGCGTGGATAACGATCTGGTTGTGGATGCAGATGAAGAAGTGTTCGAAATGAACAATGGCTGCATCTGTTGCACCGTGCGCGGAGACCTGATCCGTATTTTAAACGGGCTGATGAAACGGCGCGGCAAATTTGATGGCATTATTGTAGAAACCACTGGCTTGGCAGACCCTGCCCCCGTGGCCCAAACCTTTTTTGCCGATGAAGATGTGCGTGCAAAAACCAAGCTGGACGCCGTGGTAACCGTGGTGGACGCCAGCAACTTCCTGACCACGCTAAAGGAAAGCCCCGAAGCGCACGAGCAGGTTGCTTTTGCAGATGTAATTATCCTGAACAAGACAGACCTTGTAGATGCCGCCGAGCTAAAAACGGTGGAAGACGCCATACGCAAGATCAATGCCGCAGCGCCCATCTACCCCGCCAAAAAAGGCAACGTAAAGCTTACAGACGTAATGGACCGCGGCGGGTTTGATCTAGAACGCATTTTGGAAAACGCCCCGGATTTTCTGGAACACACGCCTGAACATCACCATGAAGGGGATATCACCAGCGTTTCCCTTACCGTCAAGCAGCCCTTAGATGCCGGGCGCTTTCAGGCATGGGTAAGCGCATTGTTGCAGGAAAAAGGCGGAGATATCCTGCGCACCAAGGGCATTCTGGATTTTGCAGGCCAGCATGATCGTTTTGCTTTTCAGGCCGTGCACATGATGGCGGATGGAGACAACATCGGCCCGTGGAAGAAAGATGAACCGCGTGAAAGCCGCCTTGTGTTTATTGGCCGCAACCTCAACCGGCCCCAACTGCGCCGCGGGCTTGAAAGCTGCATTGCCGCATGAGCACCGAGACACAAAGCCTACGCGGCCTTATTGAAAAACGCGGCGCCCATCTACAGGTGGAAGGTGAAATTACCGCCTGCGCCGCCACGCGGGATAACAGCCGCTTTGCCTTTACCACGGGTGAAGGTGATGTGGTGGTGGTACACCGTGAAGACCAGCTTACGCCAGAGGCATGGAACACCTATGCCGTGCATGATGGCCCTGCCCTTTGCCTTTCTGCCGATACGCTGCCCGATTGCTTTTTAACGGGGGGTGATGATGGCCGCCTGTGCCGCCTTGATCCATCTGGCGAGATTGAGGAACTGGGCAAAGGCCGCCGCTGGGTGGAACATATTACCACCTATGTAGATGCCAAATCTGCCGTAATTGCCGCCGCTGCGGGCAAAAATGTAGAACTGCGCGATGCCACGGGCCGCACTGTAACCCGTACGCTGGAACACCCCACCACCGTGGGCGGCATTGTGTTTGACCCCAAAGGCAAGCGCATTGCGGTTTCTCACTACAATGGTGTTTCTGTGTGGTTCACCCAATCCAAAGATGGCAAGCCCCGCCAGTTGGAATGGAAAGGCAGCCACCTTGATATTGCCATGCACCCGGCGGGTGATGCCGTTGTAACCGCCATGCAGGATAATGACCTGCACGGTTGGCGGCTGGCAGATGGCCACAACATACGCATGAGCGGATACCCTACCAAAGTGCGCTCGCTCTCCTTTTCCAAAAACGGCAAATGGCTGGCCACCAGCGGTGCTGACATCGTTGTGATGTGGCCGTTTTTTGGGGGTGGCCCTATGGGCAAACCACCCATGGAACTGCCGGGCGCAGGCGGTGCGCTGTGCACCCGCGTAGCCTTTCACCCAGAGCAAGAGGTTGTGGCCGCTGGCTTTGCAGATGGTACCGTTGTAATGATGGAACCATCTACCCAGCGGGTTTTGCCCGTATCACTGGGCAAGGCGGGGGCCATTACGGCGCTGGCCTATAGCCCAGATGGCTGCACGCTGGGTTTTGGCACCGAAGAAGGTGTAATTGGTGTGGTGGATTTAGCCGCTTCCTAATTACGCCCGCTTTGGGCATCAAAACGGCGCGTACCACGGTAGAACACAATAAACGGGTGCGTGAGATCAACAAGTAGTGGATTGCACGGCACTCCTCCGCACCGCATGGTGCGGAGCAAGGGGGATATTGTGGGATGAGTGATCGGTTTAGGGTGGTTATTGTTGGCGGCGGTGTTGCAGGCATGGCTATTGCAACGCGGCTGGGCAATAGCCTTGGGCGCTCCGGCAAGTTAGATATTACATTGGTGGACAAGGGCTTCAGCCATGTGTGGAAGCCCATGTTACACTGCTTTGCTGCGGGCACAGCCAGAAACGAGAATGACCGCATCACCTTTATCTCTCACGCTGCGGCGCATGGGTTCCGCTTTTGCTATGGTGAAATTGCCGGGATAGACCGCGCCGCCAAACGCCTGAAGCTGGCCCCGCTGGAAGAAGAAGACCACGAGGTGCTGCTGGATGAGCGGTATCTGGATTACGATGTGCTGATTTTTGCCATTGGCAGCCGTGCGAATGATTTTGGCACGCCGGGCGTGGTGGAAAACTGCATCTTCCTAGACAACATTGTAGAAGCCAATAACTTTAACGAGCGCTTCCGCCATGCGGTTATTCAGGCCTATGGCCGAGGATCTCCGCTAGATATTGCCATTGTTGGCGGAGGCGCTACAGGCGTACAGCTTGCGGCTGAACTGCACAAGGCGCTGGATATTGGCTCTTTGTACAACTTCACGCCTGTTACGCCGGAAATGCGCGTAACATTGTTAGAAGCCGGGCCGCGGATTTTGCCTGCCTTCCCCAAAAATGTATCTGCCGCCGCGCAAAAGCAGCTTGAAGCACTTAAGATCAAGGTGCTTACCAGCACAATGGTAAGCGGTGCGGATGAACACGGCTTTATGCTTAAAGATGGCACCCGTGTAGATGCACAGTTTCGCGTTTGGGCGGCGGGCGTAAAAGCCCCCGATGTTACCCGCCAAATGGATGGTTTGGAATGTGGGCGTGGCGGCCAGTTTTTGGTGCGCCCCAATTTGCAGACCACGCTGGATGACAGCATTTTTGCTGTGGGGGATTGCGCCTTTATTAGCGATAGCCCGTTGGCCCCTACCGCACAGGTGGCCCGCCAGCAAGCACACCATCTGGCACGCTATCTGCCGGGCTTTATCTTTAACAAAAAGCCCGTGCCTGCCTTTAAGTTCAGAAACCGCGGGGCCATTGTGGCCTTGGGGGATTACAACGGCTGGGGCGCATTTGCAGATGGCAAAACCTTTGGCGGCGGCTTTATGCACGGCCTTAGCGCGCGTTTGGGCCATATGGCGCTGTATCGGCAACATCAGTTTGAACTGTATGGGCCATTCCGCGGCATGATTGCCTGCTTTACGGATTGGCTGGATGGCTTTGTGCGCCCACCCGTGCGGATGGACTAAGCCACACTTTACACCGTTTATAAAAAAGCATTCCCGCACCGGCCTGTTGAAAACATCAGCCAGTGCGGGAACCTGATAACGCAAACCTGCCACACAGGGGCGGCCCACCCGTATAAGGGCCAGACCAGGCAGGTTCACCGCATCCTGCCTGCCCCTGTATTTTTAAAGCGCCCGCTTTGTGTGTTGGGTAAACCCCACAATGCGGGCCTTTATACACCCTGCCAACAGCAACACCTTTCTATCCGGCTTCTTAATTAGTCCAGATACTTGGCCTTGCCTTCGTTCAACTGGGTAATGAAGGAATCACTTGTCATTTCCTCCACCTTGCCTGCGCTGTCCTTCAGCCGCACCTTGCTGTCACCATCATTGATAACGCCCAGCATTTCGTATTTGGTGCTGCCGATCTGTACTGTTTTGTTTTTCGTGCTCATAAATCTATCTTTCCTAGCGGGGTTTTAAGGTTCCGCTGTTTTCAGCCTGCCTTAATGGCAATCTGGCGTTCTGCCGGTTTGGCTTCTGCTTTTTTGGGCATGGTTACTGTCAGCACACCGTTTTTAATGCTGGCAGAAATTTTATCCACATCCACATCTTCGGGAATAGCAAAGGAATCTTCAAAAGCAGCAAACTGTCGGCCCGCAACGTGGTGCTTTGTGCCTTCTGCCAGTTCGGGCTTTTTCTTTTCGCCGCTAATGGTCAGCAGCCCGTTGGCTGTGCCCAGCTTGATATCATTTTCAGAACAACCCGGCACTTCCGTGGCAACCACGTAGGCGCTAGCGTTTTCTGTAATATCGGTTGCGCCCAAGCGGCTTGTAGCGGCGGCTGCCCCTTCTGGTGTTTTAAAATCTTCAAACAAACGGCTCATCTGCCGCTGCAGAACAGAAAACGGATCTGCCACCCGTACCGTGCCAACAGGAACACGCACAACTGGGGAGCGGCCTGTATTCACGTAACTGGTCATTTTATCCTCCTTGTTCTGGCACAAGGGCCCGGCACGCGGCGCCCTTGTGATCACGCTTAGGAGTATCACCGCTTTCTGATCGCCTCTCCCTTGATCCAGATCAATTTCATGCACCCGGATTCAGCGTGCCGGAAATGCGTGCATGTCATAACATGGCTTCCCATATCTAAAGAACAATGCAGCGTTTTTAACAAACAATATGCAGATGCCCTCTACACTTTATGTATAAAAGGCATCTGCATTACAGGGCATGTTGGGGAAAGCTTGGGGTATTAGGCTGTGGCGTCCATCCGGGCCATGCTCAGCGCGGCTTCGGGGTCTTTTACAAACACGGCAATGGCTTTGTTCATATCTGTTGCACGCTCAAGCTGCGGCAGATGGCCTGTTTCTTCAAACACTGTCACCGGTATGATATCCGGCAGGCCAGAGGCGTTGGAGGCAGAAAGAATTTCATCTTCCTTGCCCCAGAAAATCTGGGTAGGTGTTTCGGCTCCGGCCAGCACGGAGCGCAGATCATCTGCCTGATGCCCGTTAGGGAAGCACGCCTTGGCAATAACGTGCAGGGCATCCCGCGCGCCATCCAGCCTGCGGGCACGCAGCACGGCATCCACCATTTTGCGGCCAACAAGTGCTTTGTTATACACCAGCATTTGCAAAACAGCCTTCATATCCCGGCTGCTTTCACTATCCACAAAAGCGCTAATGAAATCTGCATTCACATCCTTGCCCAGCCCGGCGGGGGCCAGCAGGTTTAGGCTGGCAACCTGCTCTGGGTGGTCTCGCAGCAAGGTCAACGCTATGCCGCCCCCCAAAGAATGGCCCACCACATGGGCTTTTTCTATCTTGAGCGTTTGCAGCAGGTCACTCACCACACCGGCCAGAAACGCCAACGTGCCTGTGCCCACGTTTTTAGAGGAAGCCCCATGCCCCGGCAGATCAAATGCTATTACGCGCCTATCTGCCGCCAAAGCATCCTGCGTGAGCAGCCAGTTGCTGATATCTCCACCAAAACCATGCACCAGCACAATGGGCGTGCCCTGCTGCGTGCCAACATCACGCACATTCAACGTGTGCTCGCCCACCGTGATCTGCTTGGGTTCACCTGCGGTGGCATCCTGCGTTGCCGCGGCATCCTGCGGGTTGTCTGCATGAAAGTTTTTGATAAAGGCTTCAATATCCACATCTGGCGTTTCAGCATCTGCCAGAACGCCAATCAGTGCGCCCACGGGCAGGGTTTCCCCCGCTTCTGCCACCTGTTTGCGTAGCACGCCTGCGGCGGGGCTTTCATAACTGCTGGTAATTTTGGTGGTTTCAATATCCGCCAGCTCATCACCCTGCTGCACGCTTTGGCCAACAGATACTGTCCATGATGCCAGCTTGCCTTCTGTCATGGCCAAGCCAAACTTGGGCATTGTCAGTGCTGTAATGGTGTCTGTCATGGCTTATGCAACCTTCTGCTTCTGGCTGGAGGTAATGGAGCGCACAGCGGCGGCAATTTTGTTTGCATCCGGCATGTACAGCTTTTCCAGCGGGGTGGAAAACGGCACTGGCGTATGGGGTGGCACCACACGGCGGATAGGCGCTTTAAGGCTGAAAAACGCTTTTTCCGCCACAAGGGCAGAAATATCGCACGCCATGTTGCAGCGCGGGCTGGCTTCATCCACCACCACAAGGCGGCCTGTTTCGGATACGGATTCTAAAATGGTTTCTTCATCCAGCGGGGATGTGGTGCGCGGGTCTATCACTGTGCAGCCAATGCCCTGCTTTTCCAGATCATCTGCTGCGGCGTTGGCCATGCCAACCATACGGCCCATGGCAACAATGGTGACATCTTCTCCTTCACGCGTCACATTCGCTTCACCAAACGGGATGGTATAGGCCTCATCCGGCACGTCTTCCTCATCATCATACATCACTTTGTTTTCAAGGAAGATCACGGGGTCATCATCCCGGATAGCTTCTATCAGCAGGCCCTTGGCCTCGTAGGGTGATGACGGGATAACAACCTTAAGCCCCGGAATATGCGTAAACAGCGGGTAAAGCGCCTGGCTGTGCTGGGCCGCCGCACTAAACCCGCCACCATACATGGCCCGGATAACCAGCGGCGTGGTGGCCTTGCCGCCAAACATGTAGCGGAACTTGGCCGCCTGATTCATAATCTGATCCAGACAACAGCCCACAAAATCTACAAACATCAGCTCGGCCACGGGGCGCAGGCCGGTAGCGGCCGCACCTGCGGCAGCACCAATGTAGGAAGCTTCGGAAATAGGCGTATCCAGCACGCGGTCATCTCCAAATTCTTCCCACAGCCCTTTGGTTACGCCCAGCACGCCGCCCCATGCATCTGTAATGCCAGCGGTGCCGCCACGGCCCCCGGCAATATCCTCGCCCATCAGGATCACCCGTGGGTCACGCCGCATTTCCTGCCGCAGGGCTTCGTTAATGGCCTGTCTGAAACTCTTTTTACCCATTGTTCTGGTTCCCGTTTGCCTGTGTGGCTGAAAAACTGGTGGAAGGGTTAGTACCGCGCATACACATCGGCCATCAGGTCTTTGTCCTGCGGCCACGGCGCCTGCTTGGCGGTGACAACCGCGCTTTCCACCTCATCCGCCACGGCGGCGTCTATTTCATCCATATCGCCTTCGGGCAGCAGGTTTTCCGCCACCGCGCGGGCGCGAAACTTTTTGAGGCAATCATGATCTTTCTTTTGCTCGGCCACTTCCCCGGCCTTGCGATAGGTCATGGCATCGCCTTCAAAGTGCCCATACCAGCGGCTGAGATGCACATGCAGCATCACCGGCCCTTCGCCAGAGCGTGCGTGATCTATGGCGTTGCGGGCTGTTTCATACACTGCAAAAAAATCATCTCCTTCGCAGGAGAAATACGGCAGGCCAAACCCGGCGGCCCTATCCTTTTGCGTGCCTGCGCAGGCGTAAGATGCCCCTGTGGCCTCTCCATATCCGTTGTCTTCCACCACAAACACAGCGGGCAGATGCCAAACAGAGGCAAGGTTCATGCTTTCCAGCGTAGTGCCCTCGTTAGAAGCGCCATCACCAAAAAACGCCACGGCCACACCGTTATCCTTAAGCGTTTTATGAGAAAGAGCAGCCCCGCAAATAAGCGGTGGCCCGCCACCCACAATGCCATTGGCCCCCAGCATGCCTTTAGAAAGATCCGCAATATGCATGGACCCTCCCTTACCGCGGCACACACCGGTATGGCGGCCATAAATTTCGGCCATCATGCCGCCTACTTCCACGCCTTTGGCAATGCAGTGCCCGTGGCCACGGTGCGTACTGGCAATGGTATCGTTATCTGTCAGGTTAGCGCACACCCCCACGGCAGAGGCTTCCTCGCCGCAATAAAGGTGCACAAATCCGGGAATTTCCCCTGTGGCAAATTCCACGTGCAGGCGTTCTTCAAAAACGCGAATGGTACGCATGCTCCGATACGCACGCAGCAGGGCTTCTCTTGAAATCTGAACCGACATGTTCTGCCTGACCTTTCCATACATCTGCACAGCGTTACACGAGTGCCAACGTAGGGAGGAAAGGCGGCGTTCCGGCCTATAGAAGGTAATATATGTTTTTAACGCATATGTGATATTATTATTTCAATATAATAACATGTTTTCAGAGCGTTAGCCTTACTCTTTTGCGAGCGGTTCTCAACGTTTGTCATGAAAGCGTCACGCACAATAGGCCAACAAGGGGCTAAAGGACTGCTCATCCTGTTTGGAGGAGAAGCAGACAATGTGTGCTGAACCAGTTACTGCAATGCAGCCCGATGCACATAAGCCAAAGTGGCGCGAAGCCGTGCGTGAGCGCTGGCGCACCACGTTGCTCTATGTATGGGAACGTAACGGCACCCCGCACCCGTATGCAGCCCTGCCGCATACCGCACGCCGCAAGGTGTGTGCTGGTGCACGCCCTGCTTCAGCGGCCCATGCGGCCGGTAAGCCGGCCCACGCCGTCTGAAACCTGACAGCAGGACGGGAAAATATCTGCTTTTCCCCCATAGAGTGAAATTGACAGTCAGGAAAAATCCATGTCCGGCACGTTGCTGAGTCCGGCTGCCGCACCACGCCCAAACATGAAGGGAGGCACCAACCAGGCCTTCCGCATGTTCTTTATGGGTGTGGTGACGGCTGCTCTTGTTTTTGTAGGGTATAGTGTTCTGGCAGACCTGCGCTCTGCTGGTGAAAACGGCATGGCCATTGGGGCCTTTGCTTTATTGGCCTTGGCGCTGCTGATTGCGCTGGGGTTTGAATTTGTAAACGGCTTTCACGATACGGCAAACGCCGTGGCCACCGTCATCTACACCAACAGCCTGCCCCCATTGGTGGCGGTTGTGTGGTCTGGCATGTGGAACCTTGCGGGCGTTCTGGTTTCATCCGGGGCGGTGGCGTACAGCGTTGTTACGCTTCTGCCAGTAGAGCTTATCTTGCAAGTTGGCAGCGGCGCTGGCCATGCCATGATTTTTGCCCTGCTGCTTTCCGCCATTATCTGGAACCTGGCCACATGGGCCTTTGGTATTCCCAACAGTTCCTCCCACGCTTTGGTGGGGTCTATCCTTGGTGTTGGCTTTGCAAACCAGCTTATGTCTCCTGCCGGTAGCGCCCTGTATGGGGTGGACTGGTCTCAGGTGCGCAAGGTTTTTTCTGCCCTGCTGTTTTCCCCCGTTTGCGGCTTTGTGCTGGCTGCGGGCATGTTAATCCTGATGCGTCTGGTTATCCGCAACGCAGCCCTGTATCGCGCCCCAGAGGGTGATGCCCCGCCGCCACTGTGGATCCGTGGCTTGCTGGTAGGCACCTGCACGGGTGTTTCCTTCTTTCACGGCAGTAACGATGGGCAGAAGGGCATGGGCCTTATCATGCTTATTCTTATTGGTGCGGCCCCTACGGCGTATGCGCTTAACCGCGCCATGCCCGATGACATGATGCCCGCCTTTGTGCAAACCGCACAGCAGGCCGCGCATGTGTTTGAAGTGCACGGCTCCCCCGCCCCTAGCCTGCCAAGTGCAGAAGAAGCCCGCGCACAGGTTACCGATGCGCTGCGCACCAAAGCAATCGCCCGCCCGGAAATCTATTCCGCCCTTGGCGTGCTGTCTGATGATATTGCGCAATCTGTTGGCAGCTATCACTCCCTCCAGGCTATTCCGGCAGCAGCCGTGCCAAACGTGCGCACAGATATGTATCTGGTGGCGGAAGCCGTGCGCAACATGGGCAAGGTTTCTGGCTTTACGGGGGATGAAACCGCAGAGCTAAGCAAGTTTATGGGGCAGCTTAACGCTGGCACACGCTTTATTCCCACATGGGTTAAAATTGCCGTGGCGCTGGCTCTGGGCCTTGGTACCATGGTGGGCTGGAAGCGCATTGTTGTGACCGTTGGTGAAAAAATTGGCAAAACCCACCTCACCTACGCGCAGGGTGCTGCGGCAGAACTGGTGGCCATGGGCACCATTGGCCTGGCAGAACGCTATGGCCTGCCGGTTTCCACCACGCATATTCTTTCCAGCGGCGTGGCTGGCACCATGGTTGCCGGGGGCGGCGGCCTGCAATGGGCCACACTGCGCGCCATGGCCATGGCATGGGTAACAACCCTGCCCGCCGCCATGCTGATTAGCGGCGTGCTTTACTTCATCTTCCGCCACATCTTCTAACACAACATAAGCGGGGCACCCCAAAGTGCCCCGCTTTTTGCTTGAGGGCCTTGGATATGACAGATCAGGCAACAGAAACACTTCGCGCTGCAGAACATGAACGTGAGCGGATGCGCCAGGAAATTATTGATGACCTGGACGAAGAAATAGAACTGGAATTGCAGGAAGACGATCTGGACGGAACCATTTCCGAATCTGAAAACGCCTTCCGCCGTGAATATTTTCGGGAACTGGTGCGCCTGCAAACAGAACTGGTAAAGTTGCAGGATTGGGTGCAAGCCACGGGCCAGCGCATTGTGGTGCTGTTTGAAGGGCGAGATGCCGCAGGCAAAGGGGGCGTTATCAAGCGCATTACCCAGCGGCTCAACCCCCGCATCTGCCGCGTGGCCGCCCTGCCCGCCCCAACAGACCGTGAAAAAACCCAGTGGTATTTCCAGCGTTATGTGGCGCACCTGCCTGCTGCGGGGGAAATCGTGCTGTTTGACCGTAGCTGGTATAACCGCGCCGGTGTGGAACACGTAATGGGCTTTTGCACAGATGAAGAATATGAAGAATTCTTCCGCTCTGTGCCGGAATTTGAGCGCATGTTGGTGCGCAGCGGCATTAAGCTGGTGAAATACTGGTTCTCCATCACCGATGATGAGCAGGAAGCCCGCTTCCGCGCCCGCATGGAAGACCGGTTGAAGCAGTGGAAGCTCAGCCCGATGGATCTTGAAAGCCGCCGCCGGTGGGAAGCCTACACCAAGGCCAAGGAAACCATGCTGGAAAAATCCAGCATCGAGGAAGCTCCGTGGTGGGTTGTGCAGGCCGTAGATAAAAAGCGTGCGCGGCTAAACTGCATGAACCACCTGCTCTCATTAGTGCCGTATAAGCCTGTGCCACGCCCCGAAGTGGTTTTGCCACCGCGCGTGTATCATGCAGATTACGAACGCCAGCCCACGCCAGACACCATGATTGTGCCCGAAATTTACTAACCCTCTGTTTTCGGTAAAGCATTGTCAGTTCATGCCTTTTATCACAGTCATGAACTGACAATTTCCAAAAGTTTTTTCCTTTTATAAAATAAAAAAAGCATTCCCTATTAAAAAATGTGGCTTTTCTTTGGCGATCCAGAAAAGTTAACCCGAACACACAAATAAATAAAAACAACTTTAAATACACGTAAACTTATTTGAAATAAATACTTATAAAATATAATTTAATCTCATTTATTTGTTGAAGTATTAGCAATAAACACCAAAACGTTAACTTAATTATACTATATATATAAAATAGATAATTTTATATTTACATTTATAAAATAAAATAATTACCACAATAAATTTTTCTAAAAACATTATGTATTACTGCCCCTTTATATATTTAAAAATGCTTGCAGAATCTTATCGTGAGTTTATATGTTGCGAATTATATAACTTTTTAGGGCAACTTATGACAACCGATACATGGACAGGCACCGCAGGTGATAGCAACTGGAACAACGCAGCTAACTGGTCTAACGGCGTCCCAGGTTCAGATTCGGATGTTGTCATCGACACAAATGCCACGCAAAACCAGACAATCAACATTCCTTCTGCGGTTGAAATCTCCAGCCTGACCATTACAGGTGATACAAATATTGCGTTGAACAATTACACCGGAGATTCTTCGCAACGCGTTGGCTTTACTGTTAATAACAATATCAGCATGGATGATTACAGTGGCACGCTTCGGGTCAACTCTCTGTATGTGATAAGCTATGGAGATATGACGGGCGGCACCGTTCTGATTGATAACTCTACCGTACAGCCTTCAGGCAGTTTTACGTCTGTTGCGTCTTTCTGGCCAACACCCAACAATGGCAACACCAATTATCTTAATCTTTCGGGGGCGCAAAACACTGTTCCCTCCGTTATTAACTTTTCCAGTTACGACGCCATCACTTTTGGCAGCCGCCAATCTTCCGATGGTAGCGCGGGCATCCATATCAAATGGGTTCCTTTGGGCAGTAACACCTACAAAGTTGTTAACGCCGCAAATGCAGATGATGTTCTGGTAGATTCCCTTACCTTTGTAGATGGAGAATCCCCCGATAAAATCGGCTATGATGGTGATACCGCAACTATCGACTGCTTTCTTGCAGGCACCCTGATTGAAACACCACAAGGCCCACGCGCCATTGAAGATATCCAGATTGGCGATGCTGTTTTTGTCTATTCAGATGGTGCAAGAAAAGTCAGCCGCGTCACATGGGCTGGTCATGCCCCGGCAAAGGCAAACACCGCCCTTACGCAGGATGAGGCAGGCTACCCCATCCGCATTGTTGCCAATGCGTTGGCTGAGCATGTACCCAGCACAGATCTGCTGATCACACCAGAACATTGCCTGTTCTTTCATGGCAAGTTTGTGCCAGCACGCATGCTGGTGAATGGCAGTTCCATTTTCTATGATACATCCATTGTATCTTACGAATATTACCACATTGAAACCGCAGAACACACCATCATCATGGCAAATGGTGTGCTAACGGAAAGCTATCTGGATACGGGCAACCGCGCATCCTTCCAGCAGAATGGTAGCGTTGTTATGCTGGGGCGCGCGCCCACCAAAAGCTGGGAGCACGATGCCGCAGCGCCTTTATGCATAGATCGTACTTTTGTGGAGCCTCTGTTTCACGCGCTCTCCTATCGTACAAACAACATTGCCGGATGCCATGTATCTGCAAGAAATGTTGAAACAACCACCAACCCCAACCTGCACCTTGTTACGCAGTCCGGGGCTATTGTGCACCCTGCGCGCCACACCACGCACCAGTACAGCTTTATGCTGCCACCTAACACACAATCTGTACGCATTGTTTCTCGCGCCAGCCGCCCGGTAGATATTATTGGCCCGTTTGTGAATGACCGCCGCTATCTGGGCATTGCCATTGCAAACATACACCTTCTGTGCGCCGAAGATGTGCATAATATTAACGTGCACCTTCAGGCAGAAAAACCCGCAGGTTGGTACGCTGCGGAAGCCGCAGGCTGCGCATGGACAGATGGAGATGCCCTGCTGCCTCTGGATGGATACCTTACCGATGGCAAAATTGGCATGCTGTCCATTACCGTACAGGCAGGTAGCCCCTATGTTATGGAAAACCACCAAAAGGCAGAAACACACACACGCTCTGCCTGATGTTAATCTGTACGCGTGGCGTAATATAAGCGAGCCCTTATCTCCCCTGTAGCAGATAAGGGCTTGCGGCTTTTAAAGGGTCGGCTTTGGCCATAAGCTAATTCAGCACATGGCCATTTGCCACTTTTGTTACAAAGTCATTGCCAATCTGGGCTACGGCTTTTTCACTCGCCTGCATCATGGCGTGTTTAAGCGCCCCGCAGCTTCCGGCAACCGTGTTGCTGCCCTGCCCGGTAATTGGCACTACCTGCACAGGCTGGCCCTGTGCGTTAAGCACCTGCACAGTGCCTTTTAGGGTGGTATCCACCGTGTATTTGTTATCCCACAGGCCCGGTTTAACGCTTACCTGCTCATCCGCTGTTTGCAGGGAAAGGGCCATTGTATAACCGCGTGTTTCTGGGGTTTCCTGCTGCGCATGGGCAAAGCTGGAGCGAATGGCCTGCTGCAACCGCTCCTCTGCCGAAGCTCCTAAATTTGTGGTGTAATTTATGCCAAGGCTGCACGCTATTTGCGCATTCTGCTTGGCAAATCCCGGCGCAAAACTATAGGCCACCGGCGTTTGCACCAAATGCTGCACCGGCAGATCCTGAATAGGAAAGGAGGCCTCGTTAAGGGCAATGCGAGAACTGCACGCCCCTAAAAGCACCGCCAAAGCAATCAGGCACGCACCGTTTTTACCGGCCATAACCAGACCTCCGTTTCAAAAACAAGAACGGAGGCAATACAAGCAGCGTTATCCGTAAATAAGAAATAGATTTTTAGTGACCAGTTCCGCCCTATTTCTCTCCAAAACGTGAATCACGCGCTTGTTATACTTGATTTAATACTTAAAATCCGCAGGAAACCCGCCCACCAATAAAGCGTGGCTCACCGGGAATATAGAAATACGTGGTGGTGGCCATACCGCCACTTTCTGCGTAGCGTTTATCCAGAATATTGCGGGCGTAAAGCGTGGCTTCCCACTTGCCCGAAGGCGGGCGGAACGTTACGTGCGCCCCCAGCAAAAAGTAAGATGGCAAGCGCTGATACCCCGTGCCGCCCACCACAATGGCCTGACTGCCCCGGTATTGCCAATCCGGCCCAAAATCCAGCCGATACCCTTTGCCCAAGGGCTGCCGCCACATGGCCTCACCATTCAGTGTGAGTTTGGGGGAACCATTATCCACCCCGGCAAAGTTACGCTCTATTGCTTTCCATGTGCCGTGCTGGGCGTAATAGGCGTTGGTGGCGGGGCGATCCACATTGGGGAAGTTCTGAAAATCCCCGCGCTGCCAGCCAATGTTTTGCATAATGTGCAAACGGCTTATGGGGTTGGCCTCCAACGTGGCCTCAAAACCCCAGCTTTCAGATTTAGGGGCGTTTGTAATTTCGCTTAACGGGCCATAATTGGGAATCAGCACCGTGCCCACAACTTGCTGGTTGTGGTAATCATTATAAAACGCTGCACCGTTAATGCGCAAATGGTTGGGTATGGGGTCTGATTTAAAGCCCAGCTCGTATGTTAGCACCGTTTCGGGGTGAAAGGGGTCTAGCTGCGCCTGCACCTGCGTATTGTTGGCCGTAAAGCCACCGGGCTTAAAGCCCTTGCTCATTTTGTAATACAGCATGGCATTGGGCACGAACTGCCATGAAACCCCCACCTGCCCCGCAAACTGGTTGGAGGCCGTGTTTTCTGCGTGGAAGTTATGCGTAGCCCCACCAAATATCTGCGATGTCAGGCCCGTTATGCCGCGGTCATCCAGCTCATGCAGCAGCCCCGCCCAGATGGTGACGTTATGCGGCAGCCGGTAACTGACATGCCCAAATTCCGAAACGCTCTGCTGGTTCTGCCCGAAGGAGGTGGACATCATATACCCACGCGCGGCGTAATCTGTGTAGTTAAAGAAGAAGCGCTGGTTCATCTGGCTGCGCTGATAATACCCGCCCACAACCCAGTTCAGCCGCCCACCAAGGGCAGAGCCGTTAAGCCGCGCTTCCTGCGTAAACACGTTGCCATCTATGGTGCGGTAGGTATCGGCCTCCTGCCGTGATGTGCCATCCTGATCTGTGTATTCTCCACGCCGTTCGGTTTCAAACGCGCTTACAGATGTAAATGTTACCGGCCCGAAATCGTGCATGATATGCACATCCGCGCCCCAGTACTGGTTGTGCTCGCTGGGTTTTAGCCCATCGCGGCGGCCTATCAGCTTGTCAAAGGTGGAATTGGAAGACCATTGCGCATCTGTTCCCATGCCGTAATCGGGCAGCGGGGTAGAGCCAATAATGCGGTGCACGGCTTGCGGGGTTACAACCTCGCTGTTGTCCTGCACAAAATGGCCGCCAAGCTGGATGGTGGTTTTATCATCCGGCCGCCAGCGCAGCTTGCCGCGAAGCGCCCATAAATCTGCATCCCCTAAATGGTCTCCATTTTCGGGGTCTCGCTGCCAGCCGCCGCCTTGGCGTGTTTGCCCCGCCAGCCGAAAATCCAGCCCCTTGGCCAATGGGCCAGAAACATAGGCCTCGCTCCGGCTGCGGGCGTAAGAGGCAATATCCTGCGATGCCCCAAAATGCCACGTATCTGTTGGGTCTGCCGTGCGCAAATGCACTTCCCCACCCGTGGTGGACTGTCCGTGCTCTGTGCCAACTGGGCCGGGGGTTACGCTGGCGCTGGCCAAATCAAACATCATGCCGTCTGTCATGGCGGCATAGGGGTAGGCAACATCGTCCACATAGGTCAGCACGGTGGGCATGTTGTTCTGGGTGAAATCATTAAACCCGGAACCACGCAGGTAAAAGTTGGTGGAGGCTGTGCCGTTGATGCTTTGCATCGTTAAGTTGGGGGCTACGTGCTCCAGCCCGCGCAGGGTGGTAATATCGCGGTTGCGCAACAGCTCCGCCGTAAGATGCGTGGTAGCATCTGGCTCATGCTGGGCGGATTGAAACATGTAATCGTAGCGGTGGGCGTTTACCTGCACAGATGTACTACTGCGCGCTTCCACCGCCGCAGGTGGGGCTACGTGGTGCCCCTGGCCCACACCCGTAACAGGCCGCCCATGTGCATGCGGGGGTGTATGTGCTGCTTTGGGCTGGGCAGCCTGCGCCATAATGGGCCACAAACCCAGCGCCATAATGCTGGCACAGTGCAAAACACGGCGCGCCCGATGCGCCGCAACACGCACGCGCTGTTGCTGTGGCCCCCACCATATGGCGGCATGCTGCCTGTATTTTGCTCGGCCAGAAATAACGCCATACCCCTTGCTTGTGTGCACCCGCGGGCCGCCGCATAACGTGCAACGCATAACATTTATGTGTGTTTCAGCCCCCTAATGCGGGGGATGCCTGCAAGATGCAAGCACACATACAGGGCTGGCAGAAAAATTCATTCTCGTAGGGCCTGCTAACATTGCCCTTACTGCACGGGGTAGGCAGCCTTCCATGCCAAGGCTAAGGTGGGGCAGAATATTCTTTGTTTCCGAACACTCTGAGAGGTGGGGCTTGCCCCACGCATCAGACCCAGAAGAAAGAAAGCGGAGACTCCATTTGTCCAATTTCCTCTCCCGTTCCTCCCTGCGTGGCGCATTGTTGCTTTCTGCCGCCCTTGTTGGCGCCACTGCCAGTGCCCCCGCACATGCTGCGCCATCTGCCCCCACAGCGCAGCCAGCCCCCGCCAGCTTTGGCGCTTGGGGCGTAGATCTGGAAGGCCGGGACTTAAGCGTAAAACCGGGGAATGACTTTTTCCGCTACGCCAACGGCACCTATCTGGATCACCTGCAAATTCCCGCAGATATGACAAGCTATGGCCCCTTCAACGCGCTGGCCGAGCTTTCCCGCACACGGGTACAGGATATTCTGAACGATCTTTCCGCCCATCCGGTGGAAAACCCACGGAGTATTGAAGAAAAGCTGGGCACCTTTTACGCCTCCTATATGGATGAGGCAGCCGTAGAAAGCCTTGGCAGCCGCCCGCTTAAGGAAGATCTGGACGCCATTCGCGCCATTAAAACACCTTCTGATCTGGCAGCCCTTACAGGCTCCTGCCCCGGCAACTTCCAGTTCTCACCGTTTTCTCTGGGTATCAACCCGGATGCAAAAGACCCCACACGCTATGCGCTTAATCTGGATCAGGCCGGGCTGGGGCTGCCAGACCGCGATTATTACCTGAAGCCGGAATTCGCCAGCAAGAAAAAGGCCTATCAGGCTTATGTAGAAAAGGCGCTAACACTGGCAGACTGGCCAGAACCCGCAAAAGCCGCCACAGCTATTGTTACGTTTGAAACACGCCTAGCCAAAGCCCATTGGGCGCGTGAAACCCTGCGCGACCCGCAAAAAACCTACAACCCGATGACGGTGGCAGACCTGGCCAAAAACGCGCCGGGGTTTGAATGGTCTATCTGGCTCTCTGCCGCGGGCCTGCCCGAACAGGGGCTGGACAAGCGCGTGCTGATTGTGGGCGAACCCTCCGCCATTACGGAAGAAGCCCGCGTGGTGGCCGATACGGATATGGATACGCTGCGGGCATGGCTGGCCGCGCATCTGGTAGAAAACGCCACATCCTACCTGCCAGATCGGTTTGAGCAGGCACGTTTTGCGCTTACCAAATCCCTTACCGGCCAGCCCTCTCTGCCTGCACGGTGGAAGCGCGGCGTGCAGGCCACCAGCTCCGCCATGGGTATGGCGCTGGGCAAGGTGTATGTGCAGCGTTACTTCCCGCCAGAAAACCACGCCACCATGCAAAAGCTGACCACGGATTTGAAAGACGCCTTCCGCATCCGCCTGCGCAACAATACGTGGATGAGCCCTTCCACCAAGCAGGCCGCGCTGCGCAAGCTTGAAAACTTTGAAGTTCAGGTAGGCTACCCCAATAAATGGCGCGATTATGCCAGCCTTGAGGTGCATAAGGGCGATGTGTACGGCAATGCCCGCAACGGCGTGGCGTATGAATGGCGCTACTGGCTGGCACGCCTAGACCAGCCGGTAGACCGTGATGAATGGGACATGACACCCCAAACCGTAAACGCCTACAACAACCCGCTGTTTGATCAGGTTGTGTTCCCCGCTGCCATTCTGCAACCGCCATTCTTCAACCCCAAGGCGGATATGGCCGTAAATTACGGGGCCATTGGCGGCGTGATCGGCCATGAAATGACCCATTCCTTTGATGATGAAGGCCGCCAGTTTGATGAACACGGCCGCCTGCATGATTGGTGGACAAAGGAAGATGCCGCCCGGTTTCAAAAACTGGCAGACCGGCTTGGCGCACAGTTTGATGCGTTTGAGGTGCTGCCCGGCGTACACGTAAACGGCAAGCTGACAATGGGTGAAAACATTGCCGATCTGGGCGGGCTTACGCTGGCGCTAGATGCGTATCATGCCGCACTTAAAGGCAAGCCCGCGCCCGAACTGGATGGCCTAACGGGGGATCAGCGCGTGTTCCTTGGCTGGGCGCAGGTCTGGCGTGAAAAACTGCGCGAAGAAACCATCCGCCGCTTGGTGGTGACAGATCCGCACTCTCCCCCGCAGGCGCGGGTGAACATGCCTATGCACAATATTGATGCATGGTACGAGGCGTGGAAGGTGCAGCCCACAGATAAGCTCTACCTTGCGCCAGATCAGCGCGTAAAAATCTGGTAACGCTATCTCTGCCCCACACCGTATGGCCCGTGCATGTGCTAGGCCCATACGGTGTGGCAAACTTCGTGCAAACTTCTCTCTGGCACCACAGCAGCAGCCATGACACAATACGCACCACACTGGCATGGGGCCGGTATGCGTAAACCCTGCGGAACAGGTGGAGAATAACGGGCGGGTCATGATCGACAGGTTCAGTTCTTCCCGCCATCCTGCCAGACAGGAACCCCGGCTGCTGCCCGACAGCGGCACAAACGCTGCGGAAAACCCCGCCAGCCAGCGCACATCCCAACCGGATACGGAAGATGTGCGCGCACGGCTTTTTCCCGCAGCACCTGTACCGCGCACACGCGGCGTTAACGTACGCGGCACCTCTACCCCGCTTATCCGCAAGGAAATATACGCAGATCCCACATTGGGGCCTGTGCTTACGGCCTCTTTTCTCGCACATGTGCTGCTGCTGGCCGCCTTGTTGTATAAGGCCACGCACCATCAGCCCCAAGGCTCGCCCGATGCCGCCCAGCAATCTGCCGGGGTGGAAATGGTGTTTTCTCAACCGCAGGCTTCCAGCGGTATGGTGGGCGCACAATCCCCCGATGCTGGTGGCGGGAACGAGGCCAAACACGCCGCCCAAACCAGCAGCGAACCCCCAACCCCGGCAGATGCCGAACCCACGCCCACACCCCCGGCAGAGGAAGCACCCTCCGCCCCCATTCTGCCGCCATCTGATGATGGGCTCCCCAAGCCGGTGGAAAATAAAACACAAACCAAACCCTCTCACCCGGTTACGGGCCACAAACCCAAAACGCCACAGCCTGCGCGCCCCACACCGCACGCCAAGCCCACGCCCCGGCCCAGCCACCACAAGCCCTCTCCGCTGGACCACCCAATGGATATGTCCTTTAACGAGGCCCCAGCCCCACGCCGCAAGCAGCATGGCCGCCCCGGTGGTTCCAGCGCCCCGGTTGATCTTTCCATTGGCCCGATGGTGGAAAATGGTGAGCTGAACGCCCATTACGCATCGCGCACCACAGTGCATGGCGTGAGCAGTGATTACGCGGCAGAAATTGATGAATGGATCCAGCGCCACCTGTATTACCCGCCAGATGCGGCAGAACGAGGGGATGAAGGCCCATCCTCGGTGCATGTTATTCTGGATCGCACGGGGCATGTGTTCAAAGTGTTCCTGACCAGCGGCTCTGGCTCCTCCGATCTGGATTCCGCAACAATAGGCATGTTCCACGGGGCGCAACTGCCACCCGTGCCGCCGGATATGAAAGATAAGTTCATTAACTTTGATGTGACGGTTAATTACATGCTCATCCGCAACTAACGCGGCAGTATCTTACATTTTTATGTACCACGTGGGCCAGTATGGCTGCCCTTGCAAAGCTTTGTAGTGGGCACGCCGCATGGTGTGGGGTCTGCACGCCGCACAAAAAGCCCAAAGCCAATAAAAAAACGGGGCTCCGACTTGCACAAAAGCAGCCGATACCCCGTTTTTTGACGTGTAGAGCAGGGTGTTTTTAAACCACCCCGCTTTTTATACCAAACCTTCAGGCCGTTTTGGCAAGCCGATGTGCTGGCGTGTCTGATGCCAGATACGGGCCAGCAGCCAATACCTGCATGCTTAGCATACGCAGGCCAGATGTTGATTGGCTTTCCAGATCCAGCATGGCGTTGCCATTTGTCCAGCGGGCTGCGCCACCGTGTTCCAGAACGTACCAGCCGGGGATATCTTCATTTTGTAAATGCGTTGAAATTTCCTGCATATTTTGGGTATCACACAGAGTTACCTGCCCAATGGCCACACCCAATTTGCGCCGGTCATCTACAAACGGGCCTTCTACATCACACGGGCGGCTTGCGCGGGAGACAATCTGCACGCTTTGCACATTTTCTGGCAGCATAAAGGTATAATACCCATCCTGCACCTTTATGGCCCGAATACGCTTGCCGGTGTTGGTTTGCAGGCAGATATCCGGGTCTGTCAGCAACTCACGCGGGGCAGGCTGTGCAGGGGCATGCCCCAAAGCGTTATCCCTGTTTGCAATTTTTTCAAACAAAGGCTGCACAAATTCTTTTTGCGTGCACAAAGGGGCTGCGGCATCTACAGACCAATTGCGCGGTTTGCTGCCAATGCTGGCCAGCACAACGCCAGAACTGCGGAAGCTGGCACGGTTGCCCGTATCCAGGTAACTTTCGCTCAGCACACCATCCGCCATGATAACAGCATGTTCGGGCGTTTCTATGTGGTAATAGGTGTAGGATGTAAACGTACGATCGTAAAAAATGCTGCTGCCATTTACAAGCATACGCACCGGCACAAAGCGCCCATCAAAATACAGGCAGTGTTCGGGCGTTACCAGCATATCCTTGTAAGGCACGCCATCTGCTATGGCATCCTGCACAATACGCACGGGGTATCCGGCCTCATCATCCGCCAAGGTGGGGTTTACCGTAGCCTGTGCATGGCCTGCCCATACAATCTGGCGGGGTTCTGCTTCACCCCTTCCATAAGCCAGCACGGTATCACCCACGCGCAGGTCTTCTACCGCTACATCACCATTGGGGGTGCGGATCATGCTGCCAGCCAGATAGCAGATAAGAATACCGCCCGTGCCATCCGGGTTGGAGGTGTTTGTCCATTCCTTGGGAATATACCATGTTAATCCAAATGGGTTGCCAGATACCTTAATGCTTGGGCCAAGCGATACGTCAATAACGTTAAGGATATTCAGATCCAGCCCCACCGTGGTGGTGTTTGTGAGTGGATCATAATACCCCCACACATTGGAGGAATCCGGAAAATCTACCGTAAAGTTTGGGGGAACGGTGCTTGTTGTTTTACCGTTTGAATCAATAAACGTGACCACGTTGGAAAGTACACCCACACCAACGCCTGCACTATCCACCTTGATGTTGCCGCCATCTGGCCCAACATTGATAGAACTTAGCACATTGGCGGAAATAATATTTCCCCCCAGTTCCAGCGTGCCACCATCTACCGTAATATTTTTAATGGCCCCAACAGATGCCAGACCGCCACCCGCCACCACTGTTGCGCCGTTTTCCACCACAATGCGGCTGAGCGCCTGCACATCGGCAATATTACTCAGGTTTACCACCACGGGGTCACCCGCCGGGGTGCCAGCATCCCGCGTGACCAGAATGTTGCCAGTTACGTTAAGGTTAAGCAGATCCTCAACAGAGTAATCTATAACCTTGTCAAACAGTAGATTGATGGCCATGGCCAACGGGTCCTTTTGCATGAATAAAGCCCCGGTTAATTATTTATTAAGCATTAACGCGGGACGTTATTTATTTTTATTTTAAATTCCTTTATAAATAGTAAACGTTTTGAAAAATTTTACATTGCCGCCACGCAGGCCCCGCACGCGCCAGCCAAACCGCCCCCGCGTTACGCTCAAGGCAGGTTTGATCACGAAAAACTGAAGCTGCACCCCGCCATGTTTACGCGCTATCCTGCTGGCAATGCTTTCGTGCAGGGCGGCTCTCTTCCCTGCAAGTCAGAACATAAGGCCCTTGCCAGAAGGAACAGTACTGCATGCCTCGTTCAGATAATTCGCAAATCCCAACCGATATCCCCACCATCCGCGTGGTGGCCATGCCCACAGATACCAACCCGGCGGGAGACGTGTTTGGGGGATGGATTGTTTCTCAGATGGATCTTGCAGCGGGCACCACGGCAGCTTTTCGGGCCAATGGGCGGTGTGCCACCATTGCCATCAACAGCCTTGTGTTTATGGAACCCGTGGTGGTGGGGGATGAGGTGAGCATCTACACCCGCATTATCCGCGCGGGCCGCACATCGCTTACCATTCATGTAGAAACATGGCGCCGCGCCCGCCACACGCATCTGACATCCAAGGTAACGGAAGGCGAATTTATTTTTGTGGCGCTGGATGAAAACCGCCGCCCCCGCCCGCTTCCGCCCGCGCAGCCGGGTGATGAGCTGCCAGAAATTGTGCCCCCCAACGCAGGCTAAAACAGCACGCAGCACCTTTATAAGCCCCTGCCGCGTTATAGTAAGGCAGCCAGAACACACCTTGAGTGTTATCTGGCTGTAGGGCCTTTTTTCAGCTTTTCACGCCAAGGCCGGATGGTCTAGAAATCCGGCCATCAGGTTTTTTCATGCCTTGGCTCTGGCGCAAACCCAACCTGCACGGCATATAAACCACGCACACGCGTAAACAAAGGCAGGAAAGGGAGGCCCGGGCTTATGAAACACTGGCAGATCGACCAACTGCCTTGGGATCAGTTTGATCCCTCTAAAGTAGATCCGCAATTGGTGCCTGCCATCAAGGCGGCCTCGGTGGTGGAACGCAACAGTGTGGATTACGCGCTGTACCTTAATAATGTGTTCCGCGATGATCCGGACTTTAGAGAAGCAGCAGACCACTGGGCCATAGAAGAAGTGCAGCATGGTGATGCACTGGGCCGTTGGGCCATGCTGGCAGACCCTACGTGGGATTACCACGCCGCCTTTGAGCGCTACCGGGATTTTTACCAGATTCCGCTGGAAGTGGAGCAATCTGTCCGTGGCTCCCGCACGGGGGAACTGATTGCCCGATGTATGGTGGAAACAGGCACCTCTTCTTTTTATTCCGCACTGGCCGATGCTACGGAAGAACCCGTTTTAAAAGCCCTTTGTAAACAGATAGCCGCGGATGAGTTCCGCCACTTCAAACTGTTTTACGACCACATGAACCGCTACCTAAAACGCGAAAAAATTGGCACGCTGCAACGCGCACGCATTGCCCTTGGCCGCGTAACGGAAAGCGAGGATGACGAACTAGCATCCGCCTACCACACCACCAATGACCCCGCAGATATGCCGTATGACCACACGCGCTGCATTGCGGCGTATATGTCCCGCGCCATGAAAAACTATCAGCCCCAGCATCTGCGGCGCGTCACCAACATGGTGTTCAAAACCATTGGCGTTTCCCCCCACGGCAAATGGCAGAGCGCTGTGTTCTGGATTGCGGAAAAACTGTTTTTCAGCCGTCAGCGTAAATTTGCGCGCATTGCGGGCATAAGCTAAGCGGCCTTTCCCTCTTGCAAGCCGGCGCGTAAGGTTCGTTCCGTCATAACAGACGGAGATTTACATCTGATGTTTACGCATATTGTGGTGGGCAGCAACGATATTGCCCGTTCCAAAAAATTCTACGATGCTATTTTTGAAGCTATGGATATTCCCCCTTCAGAAATTCACCCCAATGGCCGCCTGGTTTACGCCAAGCACGGCCAGCGCTTTGTAGTCACCAAGCCGCTGGACGGCAAACCCGCCACCCCCGCCAACGGTGGCACCATTGGGCTGGAAGCCGCTACAACCGCTATGGCCGACGCATGGCACAAAGCTGGTGTTGCCAATGGCGGACAGGCCATTGAAAACCCACCCGGCGTGCGCCAAACCTCCATGGGCCCGCTGTATCTGGCTTACCTGCGGGACCCGGATGGCAACAAGCTGTGCATTGGCTGCAAGGTTCCGGCCTAAGCCTAGCCCGTTGCGTTTAACCTTGGCGGAACGCCCTTCCGCCGGGGGTGAACACAAAAAAAGCTGCGTTCCGTTTTGCGGGCCGCAGCTTTTTTGTGCCAAATTTTATACTAAGTTCAAGGCTCTATGCGCATATGCTGCTTATCCAGCCTGCCGTGACATCTGCTGGGGCGCGCGTGCACCAATGGCGGTTGCCAAAGCCTGTTGCACCTGCTGAGCTGTAAAGCCTGCGCGCATAAAGGCCCGCCCAGCTCGGCTGGCCTTGCTGTTGGCACTGGCCTGCTGATGCAACCGTATAATGGCGGCAGCCAATGCATCTGCATCCTGCCCCACAAAAGCAGCCAGATCCTGCGGCAGTTCCAGCCCTTCTGCCGCTGCGGGGGAAAGCGCACAGGGCACCCCAGCGGCCAAACTATCCAGCACCTTGCCTTTTACACCTGCGCCAAAACGCAGCGGCGCAACGCTTAGGCGCACGCTATCAAACAGGGCCTGCAAATCCTGCACATGGCCCAGAATTTCTACACCATCACGCGCAAGGGCGCGCAGTTGGGCGGGCATACTGGCCCCGGCCAAAAGGCAGCGAATTTCCGGATTGGTGGCCCATACGCGTGGCATAATATCCTGCACCAGCCAGCGTGCGGCATCTGCATTGGGGGCGTGTGCGTAATTGCCCACAAACACCACACCATCACGCCGGGCAAACCCCGGAACACGCATGCGCACTGGCACATCCCACGGTGTAACCTGCACCCGCACTTGCGGCAGTTCACGCCGCAGCAGATCAGCCTCAACGGTAGAATGGGTCATTACCACATCGGCCAACAGCATAGCGCTGTATTCTGCCTGTTTTACGGTACGGGCACGGGCCATAAGTTCTGGCCGACCCTGCACCTGCGCCTGCCTGCCCAAACGCAGCCAGTGCAGATCGGCCAGCGCATACACAACCCGTGCCTTCGGCTGGTGCCGCCGTGCGAGCGCCGCATAGCGCGTGGCCGTATCCATGCGGTGCAGATACACCACATCAAAACTACCAGCCTGACGGCGCAGCACATCTTCTACCGATGAATAGAATGGCAACGTGCACACCGTAACTTCTGGCAGAACTTCCAGCGTGGTGGCCCCTTCCATCTGGTCTGCCGCAACAAGGCTGACATCATACCCCAACGCCACAAGTGCGCGCATATGAGACAGCACGGCATGAGACCCAGCATCCCGCCCGGTATCGGGGCGCAGTGTATCCACCACCAATGCCCGTTTACGCACAGCCAGCGGCGCCACACCCTGCCCCCTGCGTGCACGAGCCGCGGCCAGATTGCGCATATCCTGCCCGCTTTGTGCACGTGCATGGGCCTGCGTAAGTTTTTCTACCTGCCCCAGTAAAAAGGAGAGCACCTGCGCCTGTTCAGCCTCGCCCATTGCTGCTGTAACCGCCTGCGCAATAGCCTGCTGCATTGTGGGATCAAACGCATCTACAGCTTCCAGCACATGCGGGGCACCCAGCAATGCGCCATCACTTTCACGCCGGATTTCCAATACATGCCGCGTAAAGGGGGAAAGACCTGTGGGGAGCAGTACATCAAACCCGCAGCGCTCTGTTGCACAGCCGCCAGCGCGGCGCACATCTGGCCGCAAACCGTTGGCCACAATGGAAGCCACAAGCTGCCCGTTATCCAGAATCTGCAAAGCTACGGGTTCATCCGGCATGGTGGGGCTGTGCGCCCAGCCTGCCACATGTTCACGGGTTGCGCAGTCCACATATCCAAGCAGCGGTGTTGCGGGGGTGCGGGCCAGAACGGCCTGCACGGGTTTGGCTGGGGCCAAATCCAGCATCCACGGGCTGTTGCCAAGGGCTGTATGGTCAGCCACGCGCTGCACTTCCAGCACATGCCTTTCGTGCACGCTCAGGCCGCCGGGCACTTCAAACACAAAGCCAACGGCATCTTGCATATCGGCACGGGGCTGGTTGGCCACAACCTCGCCCAGCACTACGCCGCAATCCAGAATACGCAAGCGCACAGGGGCGCCGTTTTCCGGGTTCCGGGCCCATCCTGTCAGACGGGTGCGAGTTATCGTATCAATATAGCCTTCCAGCGGCCCCTGCGCGCGCGGCCGCACACCAGCACGGGCGTTCAACCGTTTCCGAATGGCCTCCAGCCGGGGGCCTTCTTCTACCCTTGGGGCGCAATATTGCGCAGGTTGTTTGGGGGCTGATGGATAAAGTGCCGCGTATTCCGCCGCATTGTGGAACATGCCGCGCGATTCATCATCCACAAAGGTTTCAGACCACGTTCCATTGGCAAAGATAACATCGTGGCTTTCCAGTTCGATATGGAAATACGCCACCTCATCCATCGCCTCTGCCTGCATGATGGATGTGCCATTCACCAGCGCCACAGCAGGCACCAGCACGTTATCCAGATACATGGCGTGAAGTGGAGAAACAGAGAGATCCTGCCGGGGCAGCCCCTCCGCCAAGGAACCTCGGCGGAAAATAACTGGCAGCACATCCGGGTTGCCTGCTGCAAACTGGCCAGAATACGCACGGCGGCCGATCCAGCGGATAGGCCGAAAACCATGTTCCAGCGTGCGCACCTGATCACCAATTTGCAGGTGTTCTACCGGCACTTCACCCCGATCTGTTTCTATCAGCGTGCCGCGGCAATAACAGGGGGTGCCATCTTCAATCTCGTAAATACCCTGATCATCCAGAACGCCCAGCTTATAATTGCCAGAACCACCCTCTATTTGCAGTGTTTCCGCCTGCCCCGTTTCCGAATTGGTGAACGTAAACGTATTGCCGCTTATGCCCATGTCACCATAAAATTGCGGAATCAGAATAGCTCCGTCCTGCAAGATATCATTTTGCAGGTTGGAGTTTTGGTTGAACTGAAGCGTAGCGCCAGAAACAATGGTGGTGTTGCTAAGCGTGGCATCACCCCCAACGTAAACAGAAACGGCGGTTTCCATTGTAACATGGTTGGCGCTGCCTAAATCAAGTTGCAGCGTAGCCCCGTTTTGCAGTGTTATATTTTGCAGGGTATCTTTGGCGTTCTGCACATTTTCCGAAACACCACTACCCAGAATATCTGCTGTTTGGGCAACGGCACCTTCCAGAACAATAGAAGCGCCAGAGGTATATGTATTGCTGGTAAGTGTTTGGTTAGACCCAAACACAATAACCGAGCCACCATTTACGGTGTTGTTTGAAAACTGCGTATCCTCACCATAGATGATCGCGCTGGTTTTGCTGGCAAATGTGTTGCTGGTAATTGTGGCTGGCGCAGCCTGTATGGATGAGGTGGTGCCTGAATAATGATAGATATCAGAATTCTGGGCGCTGAGTAGGCTGCCGTCTTGAAAGGTTTCCCCGCTCAGACTCCCGCCCGCAGCCAGAAGCTGTTCTTCCGAACCGGCTTCAAACGTCAGGCCGCTTGCACTGCCACCTTCTACGGTTACCAAAGCGCCGGATGTTACTGTAACATCCCCTGTAAGGGCGGCTCCACTTTTAACCCATAGGCTGGAAGCAACCTGTTCATCCCCATATATCCAGACCCCTCCGCCCACAGTCGCGTTTTGCAACGTGGTGCCGGATTCCATAGAGATATTTAAAGCCGGGATAGCGCCAGAAACAGTAGCAGGCCTGCCACCACTGATAGCGCCTTCCACCACTGCATTCCCATAAGCAAATATGGTGCTAACCGGGTCTGTGTAAGCGCTGGCATCTGCTGTGGCAACGGTTACGCCACTCAGAGTGCCGTGTAAATTAACATCTGTTTTGTTGCCCTCATGATTGGGGGCGGCAAGCGTTAAGGCATCAACTTCTGCGCCAGATGTTACATACATCACCAGCGTGGCGTTCTGCTCTGCTGGCAGGGTAGAAATATCTACACCAGAAAAAGGCTTGCCATCTGCTGTAACGTGCGTTTGCAGCACCACATCATCATCTGTGGTAATGGCATAACCCGGCAGTGCACCTGTTACATCGCTTACATTGGCGCCATTTTCCGCCATGAAAAAACCACCGCTCTGGATTGTTTCATGCGAGACAGTGCCCCCTGAATCCACATATTCCATTGCGCCGGACTGTATGGTGTTACCAGAAAGAAGCCCGCCCGTTTCTGCTGCTTCTACATACCCACCCGCCAAAACATTTGCGCTGGTTACAATGCCGCCTGCCTCGGCAAATATGTTCCCGCCAGAAGAAACGGTGGCAGCACTAAGGTAGGCAGAGTTTTTAAACGTGCCGCCCTGATCATCCCCAACGGTAACAACCCCGGCACTTGCAATCTGCACGTTTGTGGCGCTACCGCCTACATCCACGGTAAGTTGCGCGTTATTGCCTGCTGTTACGCCAGAAAGAACGCCGCCATTGTAAACCTCTACATAGCCATCGTTCATCTGCGTGTTCAGCGCAGAGCCATGCACGTCCAGTTCAGCAGGATCAAGGCTATCATCCTGATTATAGGCATTTGTAGGATCCAGCACTGTATTCACAACAGCGCCGCCTTTGGCAACATTTACAACTTCATTCGTGTTGATGATGTGCCCGGTTAGGGTCTGCCCGCTGGAAACGTTACGGGTTGAATCAGCCATCAGCGTGCATGCCTTTTCTTAAATACCCGGACAACCGGCAACATAAAAATTACAAACTCAACCCTATCGCATTTTGCCCCTTGAAAATAGAAGAAAAAATAGCCTCACACTTCTTCTTCCGTGTTGGTTTGCGCCACCAAAATGGCGTGGGAGTTCATGCGAGACGCCAGCATGTGCCCCATAGCCACCGCCCCAACAGAAAGTGCTACAGAAAGCACCACATTCACCAACGCACGGCCCCAGCCCCCAACCCGAATAAGATCCAGCGTTTGCAGGCTGAAGGAAGAAAACGTGGTGTACCCGCCGCATATGCCCAGCATAACAAACAGCCGCGTGGTTTCCGACACCGGATACCGGCCAGATGCCAGCGTAAGCGTGCCAAAAAAGCCGATAACAAAGGAGCCCACCATGTTAACGCCAATAATGGTGCCCCACGGAATATACCGGCTGATGGGTGCAGTAAGAACAGAAACAAAATAGCGCGCCAGTGTGCCCAGCGCGCCCCCGACCATAACAATCAGGCAGGAATAAAAAGACATTCGCAAACCTTACTCCGCCATTGTGCGATCTACCGCCAAACCGGCAGAGGCCTGGCAGGTGGGCATCATTTCCACATGGTTGATGTTCACATGTGCAGGCAAGCTTAAAACCCATGCTACCGTTTGGGCAATATCTTCGGGTAAAAGCGGGTGCGTGCCTTTGTAAACATCCTCGGCCTTGGTGGCATCTCCCAACCGCACCTGGCTGAACTCACTGCCGCCGCACAGGCCGGGGGCAATGGTGGTGGCCCGCACCTGCTTGCCCAGCAGATCACTCCGCAAATTGCGCATGAACTGCTCAACAAACGCCTTGGAAGCCCCATATACGTTGGAACCGGGGTACGGATACGTGCCCGCCGTGCTGCCAAGAGCCACAACATGCCCCCAGTTACGCGCCACCATGCCGGGCAGCAATGCGCGCGTTATTTCCACCATGCCGGTTACGTTGGTGGCAATCATGCGCTGCCAGTCTTCCAGCTTGGTTTCCCACGCTTTTTCCAAGCCCAGCGCCAGCCCGGCGTTGTTCACCAGCACGTCCACCTCCTGCCAGCCTGCGGGCAGGCTTTGCGGTAAGGCGGCAAGGGCTGGGGCATCTGTCATATCCAGTTTAAAAGGCAGGATCTCGCCTTTGGCTTGGGCGGCCAGTTCCTCCAGCCGTTCCTGCCTGCGGCCTGTGGCAATAACGCGGTAGCCCTGCTGGGCCAAAAGCAGGGCAATGGCATGCCCAAATCCGGCGGTGGCGCCCGTTACCAAAACAGTTTGTGGTTGCTTGCGTGTCATACCCGTAGCCCTTTTTTGTGCATGAAACGGGGCGAGCCCCAAAGCAGAAAAGCCGCAGCAATGGGCGTGCGCCATGCTTTTCCGCTGTGCCTGCAACTGTAGGGCAAGGCGGGCCAAGTTTCAAAATCCCATCTTGGAGATGGCTGGCTTTAGGGGGTTACGGGGGCCTGCTGGTTGGCTTTGGCTTCCTGCAAAATCTGGCGTTCTGGCGTGTGCAACATATCGGCCAGCGTGCGGCTATCCAGCACCGCCATAAACGCATCCAGCGCCTCACCCAACGCGCCACGTAAATGGCAGGCACGGGCCAGCAGACATTCCGCACTACCCGGCACACCGGGGGAAGGAGACATGCAGCTTACCAGCGCCATATCATCTTCCGTATGGCGCACCACATCGCCAATGCGAATATCCTCTGGCGCACGCCCCAGCATAAGCCCACCACCCCGGCCGCGCAGCGTATCTACAAACCCGCCCCGGCCCAGATGATGAATGATTTTAACCAAGTGGTTTTCGGAAATGCCATAAACCCGCGCAATCTCCTTTATGGAAACACGGCGGTTGGTATGCACGGCCAGATAAAGCAACGTGCGCAGGGCATAATCTGTGTGCAATGTCAGACGCATGGGGCCTTTTACACCATGAAAGGCAGGTATGCCCATTCATCTCTTTAAGATGCCTTAAAAACACATCTTAATTGAAACCCCAAAACCACAAATGTTCAGCATAAGCAGAGGCCACAATGCCCCATCAGCCCGATATCTGCATCCGCCGTGTATATGAAGACGCCCAGCCCGATGATGGTGCCCGCGTGCTGGTAGATAGGCTGTGGCCGCGCGGCGTGAGCAAGGAGCGCGCGCACCTTACCTTGTGGTTGAAAGACATTGCCCCCACCACCGCCCTGCGTGAATGGTTTGCGCATGACCCAGCCAAGTGGGAGGGTTTCCGCCAACGCTACACGGCAGAGCTGAACGCCAACCCGCAAGCTGTGCAGCAACTGGCCGATCTGGCCCGCAAAGGCCGCATAACCCTGCTGTTTGGCGCGCGGGATGAAGCACATAACGAGGCCGTGGTGCTAGCCGCCTATATGGCCGCGCATCTGGCCCACCGCGCCTGAAAAAACGCCCCCCTTGGGCATGAGAGAACAAAGCGGGAAACGCGGGAAAACACTATGGGCAAGCTGCCTTCCACAAATCTATCCACAGGCTTTTCCCGTGTTCTCTCCCCCTTTTCTGTGGATAAGATTTGTTACAAAGCCAGAGAACAAATGTTTAGAATCGGCTGTTTTCTGGGATTTTTAGGGATTCGTTATATGACAAGCGCAGAATTGGCTTGACCATAAAAAAACATCACGAGTCGGGCTTGCCACGATTCATCCACAGGCCATCCACACATTTCGCCCAACGCCCCACCGGTTATAAACAGGTGGCAACACAAGCTATTGCGCAGCCCCCTGTGCACTGGCACAAGATGAGGCCATTGCGCCCCTGCGCCCTTTAATCAGGCCCAGTAGAAGAACAAAGGAGCATACGCCACCGCATGCAGTTTATTCTTACTTTTTCCTGCCCGGATCAGCCCGGCATTGTTGCGGCTGTGACATCCGTTCTGGCGGAGCGAGGTGCGGACATAACCGAAACCCACCAGTTCAGCAACCGGGAATCTGGCACATTGTTCATGCGGCTGGCCTTTAATGCGCCCGCACCGGGGAATTTGGCAGAAATAAATACTATTCTGGCCCCCGTGGCCCAACGCTTTGACATGAAGATGCGCCTGCATGACGCCGCCGTGCTGCCGCGCATTATTATTATGGTGTCTCGCTTTGACCATGCGCTGCTTAACCTGCTGTATCAGGTGCGGGTGGGTTGGCTGAAGGCAGATATTGTGGCCATTGTTTCCAACCACACAGATAGCGCTGCCACGGCGGAACAGGCCGGAATTCCCTATTACTGCTGGCCCGTTACCAAGCAGAACAAGGCCGAGCAGGAAGATAAGCTGCGCGCCCTTATAAAGGAAACAAAGGCGGATCTGGTGGTGCTGGCCCGCTATATGCAGGTGCTTTCGGATTCGCTCAGTGCAGAATTAAGTGGCCGGGTGATTAACATCCACCACTCCTTCCTGCCCTCCTTCAAAGGGGCCAAGCCGTATCATCAGGCCTATGCGCGTGGGGTTAAGCTAATTGGCGCAACTGCCCATTACGTGACAGCGGATTTAGATGAAGGCCCGATTATCGAGCAGGAAACCGCACGCGTAACGCACAACCTCTCTGTGGAAGATTACATTGCCACGGGGCGCGGTGTAGAATCGCAAGTGCTGGCGCGGGCCGTAAAAATGCATGTTGAGCATCGGGTTATGATCAACGGCCACCGTACTGTGGTGTTTGGCTAAATACCCAAGGCTGCCGCCCCATTGTGGGCGGCCCTACCCGGCTACGGCCATAAAAAAAGGCGCCCCATTTGGAGCGCCTTTTTTATGCAACCCATAAAGGGCCACATGTAGCAAGATTAGTTGCTGCTGTTGTTTTCGCCGCCGTTCGGGCCGCCATGTTCGCCACCTGGGCCACCATGTTCACCACCGAAGTTGCCCTGCTGGCCACGATCACCATGTTCGCCACCCTGCTGGCCACGGTCACCATGTTCGCCGCCCTGCTGGCCGCGGTCACCACGATCACCGCGTTCGCCACGGTTTTCATCACCACGGCCGTTCTGGTTATCGCTGTTTTCGCTATGCTTGTGTTTGTGGTGATGGCTTTCTGCGTGAGAAGCAACCGGCATAGCAACACCCAGAGCAGCAAGCAGAAGAAGAGCTTTTTTCATCGTGAACAATACTTTCATTCAATGCGTTTGGCACCGCACTTGGCAGTGCGTGTCAGAAATGACGCTAGGAAAGAATTAAGACAAAATAAAGGCTCGCAGACATACATTATGTTAATTTGATTTATGCCTTGCGTTGCATCCTACGCAAGCCGCCTGCCTTACCCTTTATATAATGTGAGAAAGCTGGAACGTAATTCTGCCACAAGCGTATGTGAAAAATAGATTTATTATAAAATAGAGGTTTGACATGAAATTCCATTATTTTGCAGCCGCTGCCATGATGGGTGTGATGTGTGCATCCACCTCTCTTCATGCCGAACCCCAGTTTAATGGCCGTGGTGGCCCCAATGGTGGCCCCGGCGCCATGCGCGGCGGCCCACAACATGGCGGCCCCGGCCCAGCCATGCACAACAACCGCCCCGGCCGTGGCGGCCCCGCGCGCGGTGCTGACAACTTTGACATGAACCGCACATGGCGTAAGGGAGACCGCTACGATGGCCCCCGCAACAGCCGCTGGATGATCACAAACTGGCAGAGCCAGCGCGGCCTGTACGCCCCGCCATCTGGCTATTACTGGATGCGCTATGGCAACCAGTTTTTGCTAACATCTCTTACCACGGGCATTATTGCTGGTGTTGTAAGCGCCACCATTGGGGCCGTTGCCACCCCAGCAACCCCCACCTATGCCACACCGGGCTATACAGCCCCCGGTTATGCCGCGCCGGGCTATGCCGCACCCGGATACGCCGTTCCGAGCGGTTACTAAAAATAGCCTGATACACCATAGAAAAAAGCCGCTGCCCTTGATATATTGGGGCGCGGCTTTTTTCTTTTTACAATGGGTCTATGGGCTGCGTGCCACCACATGCCGCCACCGCCACCAGCCTTGTGCGGCAAGGCCCACAAAGGCCGTGTACAGCACAGCGGTTACAAACAGCCTGCGTTGCACAAACAGCAGCGCATATAAAACATCCACCACAATCCACAACCCCCAGCAGGCGCGGTAGCGTTTGGCTGTCCATATCTGGCCCAGCACGCTGTAGGCACTTAGCCCAGCATCAGAAAGGGGCATGGGGTCATCCGTTATGCCGCGCAAGGCCAGCCCCAGGGCCAAACCTGCCACGGCTGTTATGCCGGTATCTCGCCATAAGGTGTGCCGGGTTAGGCGTGCAATATGCACCTGCCCGTTTGCCTGCACACCACGTTGCCAGCACCACAGGCCATATAACGCCAAAACCCCAAACACGCCCTGCAAAGCGGCATCTGCATAAAGGTGATCCTGCGCAAACACCACGCCATATAATACCGAGGCCAGAAGCATAACCGGCCAACACCACACCGTTCTATGCCCCGTAAGCCACACGCCCAAGGCGCTGGCAACTGCCGCCAGCCATTCCAGCCCTGTCACCGCTGTTGCTCCGCCAGCAAGGCAGGCAAACGGGCCAGAAGTTCCTGCCCCTCTGGCGCTTGCGCAAACCACTGGGCATGGCCAAGCAGATACACGGTATAGGCAACCTCCGCTGATGCCTCATCTTGCAGCAGAGTTCCAAAATATGCTGTTTCAGACAGCGCAAATTCAACATGCACCAAAGGCAAAAACGCCACCACCTGCGCACGTTCTGCCGCACTTAAAGGCCGGATGTGCTGATACCCCGTTACAAACGCAGCAAGCTGATCCCACTCCACCATATGCGGGGCCGGATGTGCCGTTACGCTACAGCTTGGCAAAGCCAGCCAATCCACCATGCTGCGTTCTATGGCCACAGCTATATCAAACGCGGCGCAGGTGCGGTCTGCCATGCCAAAATCCAGCACGGCAACAGGTGTGTTTGCATGCCAGAACAGGTTGGAAGGGTGCCAGTCTCCATGCCCCCAAGCGGGTTTTATGCCGGGTAGCAAAGGGCGCAAACGTTCATGAAACGGCAGAACAACCCGCGCCACATCCTGCTGCCACGGGCGGTTGGCCAATGCCGCCACCAACCCCGGTTGCCGCGCCACCCATTGCTGGAGTGCAGGCATAAAATCTGCTTGCCCCACCACGCACATGCTGGAAACCAGCGGCACCACCGGGGCGGTTTTGCCCGCCACATTGGCGCTGCGTTCGGGGGCTGTATCATCCGCCGCGGCCTTGTGCAGTTGCGCCAGCGCCACCCCCGCCGCATGCGCCTGCGCGGTGGAGAAATACGGTTTCCAGGACATCACATCCCGGTAGGTGTCTTGCCCTTTGGCGGGTAGAAAAGCCTCGTATGTCCAGTTTCCAAGTTCCAGCGCGGTGCGCCCGTCATGTAAGGCCAATGCGGGGCATACGGGCAGGCCCTTGCTGGCCAGATGGCGGATAAACGCGTGTTCCTGCTCCAGCATGGCGGCACTGCGCAATGCGCGCGCATGGCGTTTGAGCACGCAGCTTGTGGCCTGCACCACCTGCCCGCCCATATTGGCACTGGCACTTACATGGCTGGCAGAAGCCTCTCCCGCAAGCTGCACCACGCAGGCGGCAGAAAACGGGCGCATGCTATGCCATGTTACCTTTTGCGCAGGCGGCATATTGGCAAAATGCGCTAGCACAGCAGAAACTTCATCCAGCGTAAGGCAAGGCCAATCTCGCTTTTCCTGCACACCGTGAACGCCAAACTGAGCCGTATTCTGGGGGAAAGGATCTGCCACGCCTAAAACCCGGTAGAGGCTGTAAACAGGGCCGCAAACCCGCCGCCAATATAATAATCCGGGGCCTGCCCGGCTATGGTGGTGCCATAGCGGCCCTGTGTGTCATGCGCGTTCATGGTAGGGTCTGCCACGCCGGAAAGATAGTGCTGGTTGGTGATGTTAATAAAGTTCATGCGGAACTCTGGCCGATGCAGCACAGAAACATCATCCATCCGATACCCCAACGCCAGATTACCCGTAACATGGCTGGGCATGCGCTCATCATTCATGAATGTTGCGTATTGATGGCCGGTGTATTTTACGGTCATCACGCCAAAAAAGTGCCCGTCATCATATGTCAGGCCCGCGGCGGCTTGCAGCGTGGGGCTGCGTACGGCGCGCTTGCCGCGTGTGGGCAGCAGATCTCCGCCCGAATACAGATCATTATCAATGGTGGCGTGCAGATATTCGCCCGAAAGATACGGGCTAATATGGTGCCACGGGCGCAAACCTATTTCTACATCCACCCCGCGAGATGTCTGCCCACCTGCGTTGATGGTGGAATCCACCGGGGCGCCATTTATCATTGCCAAAGTGGCAATCTGGCGGTTTGTGAAGTTATAGTTAAATAACGTCAGGCTGCCCACAACGCGGTTGCCTGCGTAACGGTAGCCCAGTTCTTCTGCTATGGAATATTCATTTTTCAGGCTGGAAGTGCCTTTTTGTGTTACCGCGCCGGATGTGGGGTCATACGCATCATACAAGGCGGGTTCTGCCGGGGTGCGGAAGTTGGTGGTGGCATTGAAAAACACCTGATGTTCCGGCGTAATCTGAAAACGCACACCAAAGCGCGGCAGGGGCACGGCGGTGTTCATATTGGCGTGGTAGGGCGCGCCCGGCACGGCGTTTGTGCCTGTGCGCGAGAACATTACTTCCTTAAAACCTGCTGTCAGCAACAGCCTATCCTGCAACAGGGAAACCCTATCCCCCACAAACAGCGCATTGGTTTGCGAGAGAGTGTGGTTGCTGGCCCCCAGCAGCATGTTGCCATCGGCCAGCGTAATGGGCCGCCCACCCCATACGCTGCCCGCATTGCCGCTGCCATTTACGGCGGCAAAGGTTTCGCGCTCGGTGTCATCACCGTAATCATACCAGTAACCCAGCACCAGATCATTTACGCCGCGCTTCCATTCCAATGCGGATGTAAAGCCAGAACGAAAGCTGCGCTGTGTGTAATCTGCCCGCACAGTGCTGTAACCATCTGCCGTTACGGGCAAATCCAGCACATCGGGCACGGCCTCTGTGCCATTATACAGGCCAGATGTGGGCAGTTGCGTGCCGCCTGCGGCATTGCCATACGCGCCTTGCGCATAAGGCGTAACGTGCAGGCTTAGGCCCTCCGCCAGTGTAAATTGCAAAGGCGCGGCCAGATACAACGTGCGCTCCGGCTGCCGAGAAAGCCGCCAGTAATCCGAACCCCCGTAATCATCATCCGCGTGGAAGTGCCTGTCCAGATTATTGGGGCCGCCTATGCCGTACGTGCGCCAATCATCCTTGCTAACCTGCGGGTAATAGCTGTCCACCGCTTGGTTCCAAGATCCTAACAGACCCGCGCTGTTGCCTTGGCCCCATGTTTTTTCCAGCTTGAAATCAACATGCTGGCGTTCATCCCGCCCGGCACCGCGCCAGTTATCCGTAGCCCCGTGAGAATAGGAGACAAAGCCCCGCAGGCCGGTATTATGCCCGATCTCGCCCGTATCCAGCCGCAGGAACTCGCGGTTGGTATCGTAAGAGCCGTAGGAGGCGCTAAGCTGCCCACCCGCCTTTTGTGCTGGCGCGCGGAAACGCAGCTTCATTAACCCGCCAGCGGCGTTTAACACCGGGCTATCCAGATCGGGAGATCCCTGTTGCAGGGCAATGTTTTCGTAATTTTCGCTATCTGCAAACTGGCTGGGGTAGCCGGTGTAATAGGCAATATCGTTCAGCGGCATGCCTTCCAGCACGTAGCCTATGGCATCTCCATTCATGCCGCGCACGCTGATATTGGTTTGCGGTGAAAACCCAAACGGGTCTGACCCGCTAACATTGGCGCCCGGTAGTTGGGAAACAAGCTCAAACGCCGTGGCGGTGGGGGATTGCAGGCGAATATACTCCTGCCCCACCACGCTTTGGGCCTGAGGTTCGGTTTGCGAATGAATCAGGCCGCCGCCAGCACTGGCATGCAGCGGGTTGGCCCGCACAATAACCACCTGCGGGCGGCCAGAAGCCTGCACCGGCGCACCCAGCGCTTTGGGGGGTGTAGCCGCATGCGCACCCGTGGGCGCTGCCGCATGCTGGGCGGCTTTTGGCCCGGCCACTGGGGGCACAGATGCAGCCTGCGCCTGCCCAACCCAAACCGGCCACGCCATGCTGCAAAGCAGCGCGCCAGAAGCCAGCGCACAGGCCATCCACCACCGTTGGCGGCAACAGGGCCGCACTTTGGGGGCCACGCACCAGCATACTGCACGTTGTATTAAGGCAGGCATCTGGTTTTATCCTTCTGCCGCACCAAGGCGCACCTGCCGCACCACGCGCTCCATCGTTAACCCCTGCACTAAAATGGTAAACACAACCACCGCATAACACACTGCAAGCAGCACATCACGCATAGGCCCGTGTTCCAGGCTTAACGCAAGGGCTATGGAAATACCGCCACGCAGGCCGCCCCATGTCATAATAGCCAATACGCGCCAGCGCTGGGAATCCCGCAAATATACGGGCAGCATGGCCAGCAGCACGCTAAGCGCCCGCACGGTAATGGAAAGCGGAATGGCCAAAGCGGCCGCCAGCAACACCGGAACACGGATAGGCACGCTGAGCACATAAAACCCTATCAGCACAAACAGACAGGCGTTAAGCACCTCATCCACCATCATCCAGAAATTTCGGATTTCGCGGTGCCCGTGCTGGCTAAGCGCCCCCAATGCGCTGGGCATGCCCAGCACCAGCCCGGCTGTAACGGCCGCCACCGGGCCAGAAACTTCCAGCATTTTGGCAAGGCTGTACACCCCGCTGGCAAGAGAGATGGAAATAAGCAGTTCAAGATGCGCATCTGTTACCAGCCGCATGCACCATACCGCCAAGCACCCGCACAAAAAGCCCAGCAGCAGGCCGCCCCCCACCTCCTGCACCATTTGCCACACCAGATCCCCCAATGGGCCAATGGTGCCTGCCTCTGCCAGTTGCACTGCCACGGCAAACACCACAACACCCACGCCATCGTTAAACAGGCTTTCCCCCGCAAAAATGGCTTGCACTCTGGGGGGCAGCCCCAAGCGGCGCAACATGCCCACAACAGAAACAGGATCTGTTGGGGCCAGAATTGCCCCCAGCACCACACACCACGGCAAAGAAACCGCAAGCCCCACCAGCGGAAACGCCATCCACATGCCCCCGGCAAGCAGCGCCACAGCCAGCAGTGTGCCTAAAAGCGCCAGTGCCAGAATGGAAAAACGGTTCTGCCATAGCTCGCGCTGATCTACAGATTGCGCACCCGCAAACAGCAGGAAGGACAAAGCCCCATCCAGCAAAGTGGCTGGCAGATTTATGCTATCCAGCACCGCGCGGGCGGCATCCATACGGGGCATGGGCACGGCCTGCTCCAGAAAAAGCAAAACCGTGGCCACCCCCAAAGCCTGTGCCGTAATGCCAATAGTGGTGGGCAGGTGCAGGTAACGGTGGTTGATAATGGCAAAAGCTGTTGCCAGTGTGATCACAATGGCAAACAGCGCCAGCGGATTGAAAAAAGGCGGCATGAGCGGTTTCCAGTCTGATCAAACAGGCTGATGACGGGCGCAAACCAGAAAACTGCAAAACCGGATGCCAGATCAGGCGTTATTCTGCGGCTGCCCGGCCTCATCCATATTCACGATCGTCTGATCCGAAATGGAAACGTCTGTAAGTTCGGGGCGTTGCAATGCCTCGTTGGTAGAGCGCGCCAAACCGGCTGTCTTGTCTTTCAGATCTGCCAGTTCCTCCCGCACATCTCCCAGAATTTCCAGCAGGGCCTGATGGTCTTCTGCTGCGCGCCGGTCTGCCCCACGGCTTAGCACCGCATTACCCACCATAAGCGCGGGCAGCGCCACAAGCTGGATACAGTTGCTGATATATAGCAGTGTGTTCTGCCACTGGGGCACAACCGCTGGCACCAGAGAAAACAGGAAAAACACATACACGCACCAGATACTGCCGAACATGACTGTCATTTTAACAGCCACGTTCTCGTTAAATCTGTTCACAAATGAATCGGCCTGTTGCTGTGATTTAGGTTTCATTTCTATACCTTTGCCTGAAATACCCACCGCGTTCGGGTGGACTATCTATTTGCTCCAAGGTGTATCACAGCGTTGTGGGCTTGTCCGCTTGCGGGCAGCAAGGCTGGCTCCCACGCGCATGCTTCAGGCCAGCAGATAGGGCTGGCCGGTGGGGGTGGTTAGCACGCCTTGGGGGGCCAACAGGGCATTGGGCGGTATGGGCGTGCCATCTGCCAGCGTGGGCACCTGTGGCGGCGCGGCGGCGGCACTTTCTGCACTGATGTAAAGCTGCACGCTGGCCGTAACGCTGCGCCCCTGTACGGTGTGCAACACCATCTGCACTGTCTGCACCGTATCTGGCGGGCCGCTGCCCAAAAACACGCAGGCCATGCCTTGTATAATTGTAACCCACAGCACGGCCAGATCCGTATCCTGCCCGGTTGCAGTGGGCACGCTGGCCGTCACACTGGCCAGCGTATCCCCCGTGCCTTCCAACCATGCGGCGGGGGTAAGGGTATAATCCAGCGCATCTGCACTGCTGCGGGCAGGCCATGCCTGCACCACCTGCTCTGCCAGTTGGCCACGCAGGCATAGCCCCGGCGCCATCATAACCGGCAACACGCGTGCGCGGGCGGGTTGCCACCCCGGCGCCAGCACGGCCCCTTCTGGCAGCACAGAACAGGCCGTGCCTGCGGTATTGCAAGAACATGTCATGGTTTTTTACCTTGGCCCAATAGCTGTAACCCATACCGTTATGGGGGTGGAAACCGCGCCATCGTGATCATCCACCACATAGCGCACGCCCACAGCGCCAATGCCCGTGGCGGTAGGGGCCTGATCGGGCATGGCAAGTGTCATGCGTTGTTCATACTGCATGCACTGCAACTGCACAGATGTGGGCACCCCCGCAAAAGCCTGCGGAAAAGTAATGGCATCTCCATCCTGAATGGTAACGGAAAAGGACTGAATGCGCTGCCCGTATGGCAGGTTGATCACACGCCCATCCTGCGTGGCAAAATCGGCCTGATACGTGCCCAGCCCCACATAACTGCCAGCGGGCTGAAACACCCCGTTGGCCCAGCTTTCCGTAGCCACCACCGCGCCATCTGGCATACGGATGGAGCCATCCTGGCGGAACTGCCATTCATGCCATCCGCCTGCGGCATCTGTTAACTGCACGCTGGCAAACGCATATTGCTCAAACGCATCACGCAGGCAGAACAGCGCCTTCATGCTGGCGCTATACCCCAAGCGAGAAATAAACTGCGGCCCCCACGGCATATCACCCGCCTGTGGTGCGCCATTGCTGCCGCTGCCGCCCCATGTGCCGGTGCTATCGTAATAACCGTTGCTGATTTTACCGCCCGTAAGCGGAAAAAAGCTTTGCGCGGCTTGGGCAGATGTAAGCAGCCCGCTAAACAGGTTTGTCCACGCCGCACCCTGCGCACCGGGGGTGGACAGGTTGTTATCCTGCCCAGAAACCCAAAACGTGCCCACAACGCTGCCTGCCACCACAGCCCCAGCCGGGTAGCCACCAATAGCGGCGGCAAAACTGGCATCAAACGGGCCAACATAACCTGTTTGCAAAACCTGAATGGCAGCAGAAAGCGTTTTCAAAAACCCGTTCATATCCGCCCCACGCGGGGGTACGCCACCGGCTGCGCGTTCTGTAAAGGTTTCGGGCGGAAAACCCAGCGCCATGCTGGCAGAACCATCGCCCGCCGTGGTTTGCGCTGTGGGAATATCCGCACAGTTGGCCGCTGTGGCGGAAGCCGCAATAGGTGTTGTAAACCGCCCGGAAATATCTGCTTGTTTCATAAGGTCTTCAGCCCCTGATGCTGTAAGATACCGCAACCCCGGCGGGGCGCGGCAGCACACCGGCGTTTTCGATAATGGAAACCTGCACATCTGTTGGCACAAAGCCAAAGGCGTAGGTCATGCTCATGTTGGTGTTATCTTCCACCCACGCATCGCCCTGCCCGGCAAACAGCGTGCGCAAAATGGCGTTAAGCGAAAGCACAGAACAATCCGTAATATTGGCCAGCGCCTTGGCATAAATAAGCTGCCGAAACCCGGCATCTGACAGGCTGCAATTTGTAAAATCACCCACCACAACACGGCCCGCATACCACGGGGCGGTGTTAAAGCCCTGCTCTGTCAGATCATTGGCCTCGGCAAAGCCCAGATACTGGCCAGAGGCCATGCGCAACACGCGCGAAACCCCAACAATGCGGCCCCATACATCCAACCCGTAGCCTTGGGCTGTTTCTATGTTCCATAGGTTGTCAAACCAGTTTTCTATACTCTGCGCGGGGTCTAAACACTGGTTCCAGCCCTCTAGCAGCGCATTCAGGCTGGGCGAGCACGCATATTGAGAAAGCACCGTTTGCCCGACATTCTGCATCAGGCAAACTCCACGGCAATATCAGCCAGTTCCAGTGTGAAAATCTGGTTGATATTTGCCTGCGCCGTAACACCCGTGGGACTGGCCGCTGTGCCTACCCGAATATCCACCACCTGCGCCCAACTGCCCACCGCCGCCACGCAGGCGTAAAACCGGCTGGCATATAACGTGCCGCCAATACCCACGCGGGCAGAACCATCCTGCCCCAAAAAGCACGCCAGAACAGCTTGCTGCACGGCAGATGTTGCTGTGTTTGGCACGCCAGAACCGGCTGCCAGTGTAAGCACAATATAAAGCGGCGTGGGCTGGGCACGCTCAAACGCCACTGTATAGCTGGGTGGTGTGGTGTACGTGCCAGAAGTGTCTGTTACAGAAACACTGGTGCTGCCAGTATAGGCACAGCCGGGTGGCTTTTTACGCAAGATAGCCAAAGCCACGGCGGCATCCGTACCACCATTTACGCACACATACAGGCTATTGGGCGCAAGTGTTATGCCCCCTTGCGTTACTGCAACATTGCTGCTGTTATCTGCAACATACGCATCTGTTACGCCATCTACCGCCTGCACGGCCGCCAATATGGCAGCCAATGCTCCTACGGAATTCACAGCCACGGCGGCCTGCCTGCGGGCTTCAAACGCTGCACGGCCTTCTACCGCACGCCCCGTAACCCCCGCCACCGCGTTGCCCACGCCAGACCACCCGGCAACAGATTGGCACAGCCGCACACTGCCCGCCGGGCAGGATACCTCCCCCAACGTGGTGCAGGAAAACGCGCCCGTGCCTGTGCCCGTGGTATCCAGCGTAATGGCCGCATCTGCCGCATAGGTATTGCCCGCGGCATCTGCCACCAAAGCCCCTTGCGGAATAACCGTGCCCTCCACCCCCGTACATTGGCATGTTACCACCGTGGGCGTGGCGGGTTTGCGCTCCATAAAATAAATACGGCCAATGGCATCCTGCATGCGGCCAGAAGCACGCGCAGGGTCCACCCCGTTAAACACAGCCAGCATTTGATCATACGCATCGCCCAAAATGGCGGTAAGCGATGTGGCCAACTGTCCTTGTGGGGTAGATAAATCCGTGTTCAGCGTATTGCCAAAAGCAGCGTTTATATCTGCCAGAACACCGGCCAGCATGTCTGCCTCCTGCGGCAGCACAAAGCCGGTATCATCCAGCAAGGGCGCAGGCACAGATGTTGTGCCTGCGGCAAGTGAGGTTTCAGAAACTGGCAAGGGTTGTGCTTCCGTTTTCCAATGTCAGATAAATCTGGCCGCTTAGCTTGCGGTCTGCCCCAAGGCTGGCCAGCACACAGGTTGCGCGCGCCACGTTGGGCACAGCAAGGGCCGCCTGCGCAACATCGGCCCGAAACAGCGCGGCAGACTGGTTGCGCCCCAAAACACCTGCCAGATAGGGCAAGCCAAGGGCCGTGTTGTACCAGCATTCTCCCTTAAACACGCGCACCGCGCTGGAAACATCCTGCGCGGTGGCGTAGGGCACATCCGCCACGGCAATATTGCCCTGCGCATCCACCACCAGATCCCACGTTGCACGATCTAGCAACAAGGTTTTCATACGTGCTTCTCCTAACCCTGCGGGGCGCTGGTGGTGCCACTGCCGGACATAACGCCACCATGCACATGCGATACCAGCGAAACACCACCGGCCTGCACATCCTGCCCCACATTCAGGCTGCCACTTATGCTGGCATCTCCTGAAATCTTGAGTGATTTTGCAGATATTTCCACAGTTCCGGGCGTATGTATAACCACCCCATCAGGTGTGAACTGAATATACTGGCTGGGTGCCGCATTTAAAAAACCGCCCAGATACAGCGCATCCGCCATACTGTTGTGCCGAAAACTGCCGGGCGGAGCAGCAGTGCGGGCGGTTTTTACGTTTAGAATATCCCGATCCGCCATGACGGCCAGCCCGATATCCCCCACTGCGGGGTCTAGCACCACAGCGCTGCTGCCACCCTGAAGCCGAAAATATGGCACGTTATACACCACACCATGCGGCATGGTTTGGCCTGCGGCATCTTGCTGATGCACCATAGGTTGCACATCCACAAACCCAACAGGGGCCAAGCCTGCGCCAGAAACCGCACACACCTTAACGGGTATGGCGGTGCGCACCTCCACCAACATGCGGCGCATAACGGCCACCAGCGCGTTGTAATCCGATGCCGCCGCCCCGGCCCTATCAAACACCGCCTGACCAGATGCAGGCATGTTGGGCGGAAAGCCTGATGCAAAACTGCTCTGATCTGTCATGAATTCTTCAATCCTACGGCCTGCGCCACCACATTGGTAAACCACGGGCCATCTGGCATTTGCGCGCTTAAACTGTGCCGAAGATGCAAAACCTGCCACAGCCCCGTTGCCCCTCCACCGGGCTGATACTGGCTTTGCAACGCCAGCACGCCGCCACAGCCAATGCGCGGGTTAAACAGCATGTCCAACGATACCCCACCACCAGACCACGTGGGATACCCCACCAGCCCCGTGCTGGCCGAAACCTGAATAGCGGCAGATGTATCCACTGTTGTGCTGGTTACGCCGGTTCTGGCGGGCCATGCCGACAAACGCCCCCGCCCCAATGCGGCCTGAAAAGGTTGCGTATTCAAACACTGGCTGATCTGCTGCCCCGGTGTGCCATGAAAATACGGATCATGCAGCACGGTGTTCAGCCCGTTATTTTCAAATGTCAGCCCGGCTTTTGCGGCAATACGCGCCAATACCTGCGCCAGCGGCACCGCCCCCCTAAACCCGGTGGGCAAAGCAGGCAGCGCATTTGGCAATACTGTAGAAAACGCCTGCACCACAAAAGTAACATCTGGTGCTGTGCTATAATCTGCATAAGCCAAAGCAACCCCACCCTGAAACACCAAAGCCTGCGCGCCAGAGGCCCCATCGGGCACCATAAGCAACACTTCGCTGGCGCTCTGGTTGGCAGGGTCTGGCGCGCTCAGGCTCAGGCGGTTCATTAAATCTGGAGGCATGCCGGTTATACGGATAGACGCGGTTTCTCCCGTTGGGTACGGGGCCTGCAAAATATCCGCCTGCACCTGCAAACCAGAAAGCGTAACCGTATCCACCCCATCTGCCGTACCAAACACGCCATTAAGCAGCCGAAACATTACCTGCACATCTCGCGTGGCCCAGTCTGGTGTTTTTGTGCTGAGCATGCTGCTCATGCGGGCCATCCGCTGCGCCATAACAGCACATAGCGCGTGCCAAGCCCGGTGCTTTGCGGGTTCTGCGTGCCTTGGGTATCCATAAACGCCAGATCACCCGGCAGGCCGGTGGCGGCATTCCTTGCCAGCCATGTGCGATCTTGGCACAACACGCCAGAAAGCACGCGCGTGCCAGCGCACCATATATCTGCATACAGCCCCGTAGCACGTTGGCGCAGGGCTATCTGGAGTGTTTGTGCTGCCAGTGTAATCTTAAACATCTGTGCAGGCACGGCACTTATGGGCACCTGCACCAGTGTTGTTGTGGGGGTGCTCATGCAATTTCTCCGGCATCTGCATAACTGGTGGCCGCATAGGCCATGCCGCCGCATTGTATCTGCTGGCCCTGCGGCATGCGGGTGCTGGCAAACTGCGTGCTTCCGGTTATACGCACTTCCTGCAAGGCAATTTCTACAACTGGCATGGTAATGCCCTGGCGGGCTTCCCTCATCCAGCGGTGGCCGATAATGTTAACGCTATCGTATTTCTTTTCCGGGGTGATAACGGCATACAGGTTTGTATCGGCTTCCAACGCCTCCAGCGTGGCAAAAAAACCTGCACGCACATACAAAGCCCCTGCCTGCCCGGCCCCTGCCAAAACATCCAGCGCAAGACTGGTGGCATTGGCATCCTCCATTCCGGCTTCTGAACCATCGCACACCATCACAATCCGATGCTGCCGAGACATGCGCACTTTGCTGTAAGATAAAAACGCACCACCCTCCAGCGGGGCTTCTGCAATGCGCCACGTACTTTGCATATCGGCAGAAAGCACATGGGCAGATGTTAAAACCCTCTGCCCATCCTGTGTAAAAATACCCCACTGGCTGGCGGCCTGCGTAATTTGCAGATCATCCAGCAAACTGCCAACCGTAACAGATGCCGAAGCCTGCACCCCGGCAGAAACAGATTGCCCCATAAGGGCAGGCACCCCCGCTGCAACAGGAATATTCCATACAGATGGCAGGCTGACAGGCAACATGGGCATATAACAGAACTCTTTACTGAACAGGAAAAGGGTTTTTAAATAGAACCAAGCGTAGAAAGTGCTGCCAAAGCAGTGCTATCTCCCCCGCCAAGGCCCTGCATGGCCGCACGTGGCGGCAGAGGCGCAGGCTGTTGAGGTGATGCCGCAAACGGGCTGGCCGTTGAGCGCACAATACTTTGCCCCTGTGGTGCTGGAGCGGATTGCCCCCAAGGCAGAACAGGCTGAACCGCCGCCTGCATAAGAGGAGAGGACGGCAAAAATGCCCCCACCCGCCCTTGTGCATCGGGCGCCACAGCACGTGGCATGGTTTGCAAAACAGTGCGCGCGGGCTGTTGGGGAACAGAAACACCTTGCCTGAACACAAAAGACTGCAAACCATTCTTGCGTTGTAGATATTGTGGAAAGTGCTGTATGTGCCGTGAATATTCTGCAATAACCGGCATCTCCCTCCAACTTGCAGACACGCGCACAGCGCCTGCTGCCAGCTTTGAGATACCACCTGCCACAGGCCCAGAACGCTCTGGCAAATATGCAGATAAATAGCCTGGCGACACAGAAAACGGCCTGCGTGCCAGAATATCCGCAACTCCCTGATAAAGCTGACGCCCGCACGGTTTTGGAGGCTGCGTAAACTCTAGGCCGCTTACCGCCCTTGGTTGCGCCGTGCTGGCCACCAATACCGCACGATAAGGGAGCGGAGGCGCATTCTGCAAAACCCTTTGTGATACTGTTTGCGTTTCCCTCAAAACAAATGGCACATATGCACTTTGTCCCATATATCCAGCACGTTCCGCACGGCCTGTTGTCGGCGCAAACACAGATGACCCTGCCCCCAGCGCAGAGAGAGGAACAGAAAATACAGGTTTC